>NZ_JBEYJA010000016.1:0-157043 GCF_040703815.1 Streptomyces sp. NPDC006743
TTCCCCCCCCCCCCGCCCCGCCCCCCCCGGGGGGCCCCCGCCCCCCCCGGCGGGCGCCCCCCGCCCCCCGGCCCCCCCACGGCGCGCTGTCACTCGCCGGAGGAACCGGCGCCGCCCGCCACCGGATCGGCCGTGCGCCCGCCGATCTGGAGGCGTTCCTCCGCCGTGGTGGGCATGTCCACGCGCTCCCCGTAGTACCAGGCGCTGAGCGAGGCCCGCAGGCGGTGGCGCAGCGGGGCTCCGGGACCCGGGTGCTTCAGCGGCAGCGGGATCTCCCTGACCAGGAGCTTGTAGCGGTGCTGCGGGTCGATGCCCTCGTGGCTCTCCGACATGCCCCCCGGCAGGTCCTGGTACACCACGCCCGTCTCCTCGCCCTCCTGGAGCAGATGCCGTTCGTGCCGTTGCAGCGCCAGGCAGACCCGCCTGGTGATCAGGTAGGCGAGGACGGGCGCCAGGAAGAACGCCACCCGGAAGATCCAGGTGAGGCCGTTGACGGAGACCCTGAAGGTGACCGCGAGCACGTCGTTGCCCCCGGCCAGCAGCAGGACGGCGTACCAGACGACCGCGGCGACGCCGAGTGCGGTGCGCACGGGCCGGTCACGCGGACGGTCGCACAGGTGGTGCTCCACCAGGTCGGCGGTGATCCAGCGTTCGAAGAACGGATAGCTGTAGAGCACGAGGAACAGCAGCGCCGGAAGCACCACCGCGGGCAGCAGGACGTTCCACATGAAGGTGTGGCCGGCGACGTTCCACTCCACGCCGGGCATCAGCCGCAGCGCCCCCTCCAGGAACCCGACGTACCAGTCCGGCTGGGCGTCGGTGGACACCTGGTCGGGGATGTAGGGGCCGAAGTTCCAGATCGGGTTGATCTGCGCGATGCCCCCCATCACGGCGAGCACGCCGAAGACCATCAGCGACAGGCCGGCCGACTTCCCGATGAAGGAGGGGAACATGGGCTGCCCGACCACGTTGCGGTTGGTCTTGCCCGGCTCCGACCACTGGGTGTGTTTCAGGTACACGACCATGAAGAGGTGGAGGGTGATCAGGGCGATCAGCAGACCGGGCACGAACAGGACGTGCACGATGTACAGCCGCCGGATGATCGCCTGCCCCGGGAAGGGGCCGCCCCAGGCGAAGAACGCGAGGTAGGTGCCGACCACCGGGATCGACTGCACGATGGAGTTGGCGGTGCGCAGCCCGGTGCCGGACAGCAGGTCGTCGGGGAGGGAGTAGCCGCAGAAGCCCTCCAGGAGGGACAGCAGGAACAGGGTCACACCGACGAACCAGTTGATCTCCCGCGGTCTGCGGAAGGCGCCCGTGAAGAAGATCCTGAGCATGTGCACCCCGATGGCCGACACGAACACCAGCGCGGCCCAGTGGTGCATCTGGCGCATCAGAAGCCCCCCGCGCACCCCGAAACTCAGGTCGAGGGTGGTCTCGTACGCCTTGGAGACCAGCACGCCCCGCAGCGGGGCGTACTGCCCGTGGTAGCGCACCTCGGCCAGGCTGGGATCGAAGAAGAGCGTCAGGAAGCTCCCGGTGAGCACCAGCACCGCGAAGCTGTACAGGGCGATCTCGCCCAGCAGGAAGCTCCAGTGGTCGGGGAAGGCCTTGCGCAGCACCTGCCCGGCCAGTTCCGAGACCGGCGCTCTGCGGTCCGCGACCACGTACGCCTGGAACGCGGCCTGCCGCGCCCTCGCCTCCACCCGCTCCCTGCGCCGCCGCATCAGCACGCCCGCATCACGCTCCTTACGCGTCGTCACGTGTCACGTGTGGTCTCCGGCGTCCGCCGGGCGGCCCCGGTGGCGCGGCGGGCCGGGGACGCCCGGCTGCCAGGTGCTTCAATCTTGGGTGTGCGGTCCGGACGCGTCGCGCAGGCGTGCCGGGAACACCCCCATTGCCACACGGCGGACCCCGCGGGCCCGGTCGCCACGCACCGGTCCCGGCGGGGCGTCGCGCGGCCCGGCGGCTCAGCGAGGAGCAGGAGTGGACAGTCGCAGCGGCATCGTCGACGAGCTGACGCGGGACCACCAGCGGATCCAGGACCTCTTCGACCGCATCCGGTCCGTCCGCCCGGGCACCGGCGAGCGGTCGGCCCTGGTGGAGCAGGTCTGTGCCGAGCTGGTCCGCCACTCGGTCGTGGAGAAGGCCCATCTGTACCCGGCGGTGCGGAGGTACCTGCCGGACGGAGACCGGTGGGCGGAGCGCGAGCTGGCCGCGCACCAGGAGCTGGAGGAGCTGCTGGTGTCCCTGGAGGCCGCGGGGCCGGCCCGCGAGGAGTCCGGGCGGCTGCTGCTCGCGGTGGTCACGCGGGCGACGGAGCACATCGTCGGGCAGGAGCAGCGGCTTTTCCCCCGCCTGCAGGCCCTGTGCCCCGCCGAGGCGCTGCGGGACCTCGGGGACAGGGCCCGGGCCACCGCGGCGTCCGCCCCCACCCGCCCCCGCTCCACCACCCCGGACTCGGCTCCCCTGGTCAAGCTCACCGCCCAGGTGTGGGGCCCCTGGGACCGTCTCCGCGACCTGACCACCCGCCGCGGACGCCGGTGAGACGCCCCGCCGGGCGGGACCGGGCCGGCACGGCCTGCGCCCGCCCGGCGGGGCGTGTGCGGGAGGGCCGTCGCGGGGGCACGGCCGCGGGGCGACGCCCCGCCCGGCGGGGCGTGTGCGGGAGGGCCGTGCCGGGGGCGCGGCCGCGGGCGATGCCCCGCCCGGCGGGGGCCTGCCTGCCCGAGGAAGGACGTGGTCGATCCGCGCGTCGGCGGACGCCGGGAGGGGTACTGCGGAGCTACGGACCGCAGTGCCCCTCCCCCAGGGGGGCCGGGTCGTCTCTTCGCGCTCCGCCGGGTGGGGGGCCGCGCGGTACGCCGGAGGTCACCGCCGTATCCCGCCGCAGTGCCGGATCCGAAGGAGTCCGCCCGTGAACGTCGACCGCGAACTCGCGCGGATAGAGAAACAGCTGGTGGCACAGGACCCGCTCCTGGCGTCGAAGCTCGAGACGTTCGAGCAGATCACCGCCCCCCGGCCGAGAGCCCCGGGCCGGCGGCACGTGTACCTGCTCGCCGCCGTCGTCATGACGCTGCTGGCCCTGACGACCGCGCTCGCCGCCGGCACCGCCGACGAACATCCCAGACCTCCGCAGGTGGTCCGGGAACAACCCCAGGGGCCCGGTTAGCGGCGCGGTGACCGGTGAGGGCGCCGCCGGGCGGCCGTCCGCGCGTTGCGGCCGGGCGTGCGCGCGTGCAGAGTGGCGGTCGTGAAGCGCCACGTGCCGCGGGTCCGGCAGGCGGTGCTCGGCCTGGAGCACCGGCTCGGCGCCTACGCCCTGGTCCGGCGCGGCCGCGACCTCGAGCTGATGCACCGGGCCATGGGGTTCGCCACCCTCTCCCTCGTCACCCTGGCGCCCCTGCTCATCGTCGTGGCCGCCGCCGATCCGCTGGGCGAGGGCGGCTTCGCCTCGTGGCTGGTCGACGGCATGGGGCTGTCCGGCCGCTCCGCCCGCGTGCTCACCGACATCATCACCCCGCCGGTCAAGGTGATCGGCACCACGAGCGTCTGGGGCGGCATCCTGCTCGCCGTGTTCGGCGTCTCCTTCGCGGGCAGTGTCCAGAACGGCTACGAACGGATCTGGGGCCTGCCGCCGGGGCCGTGGCACCGGGTGTGGCGGCAGATCACCTGGCTGGGGGTGCTGACCGCGTACCTGTACCAGGAGGTGCTCAACGGGCACCAGTTCCACGGGCTGCCGCGGATCGCGGTGTCCGCGACCACGGGGGCGCTGTTCTTCTGGTGGGGCCAGCACTTCCTGCTGGGCGGCCAGCTCCGCTGGCGGACGCTGCTGCCGGGCGCCGTGGCGACCATGATCGGCCTGGGCGGTCTGCGCGTCTTCTCCTACCTGGTCTTCACCCCGCTCATCGTCGACAACGCGATCAGCTACGGCACCGTCGGCATCGTCCTCGTCGTGGAGTCATGGCTGACCGGGGTCGGTTTCGTCGTCTACGGCGGCGCGATGTTCGGCCGCTGGTTCTGCGAGCACCACTGGACGCGGCACCGGAAGTGAGAGAGGCCGGGCCGCGGGCACGTTTGGTGACGCGGGCGCCGGGATACTCCGTGTCCGCCCAGCCCGTCCGAACCGCGGGGCGGCGCAGCCCGGCTGCGCCGCCCCGGTGTTCCCGTCGCAGCCGAGGTCGGTCGCCGTGTCCTACGCCCCTGCCCGGTCCCGCTCCCTCGCCGCGCCGTGCCCGGGCGGCGCCGCGCGGGCCGGCCGCGCCGGTCCGCTCCGGTGCGCGCCCGGGCACCGCCCGGCCGACGGGCTGCCGACGGAGCCGGGCGGGTGCCGGTGAGCGCTCTGACGATCGTGCTGGCCCTGTTCGCGGCGCTGTCCAACGCCTCGGCCTCGGTACTGCAGCGGCGGGCCGCGACGGACGAGTCCGCGAGCGGTTCGGGGGTGCGGCAGGCGGTGCGCTGGCTGGTGCGGGTGCTGCGGCGGCCGTACTGGCTCGCCGGTGCCGGACTGCTGGCGCTGTCCACCGTGCTGCAGGCGGCGGCACTGGCCGTCGGCAGTCTGTCACTGGTCCAGCCGCTGCTGGCCAGCGAACTGCTGTTCACGCTGGCCGTCGGCAGCGTCGTCTTCCGCCGGCTGCCCGACCGGCGGACCTGGCTGGCGTTCGCCGCGCTCGCCGTGGGGCTCTCCCTCTTCCTCGGCGCGGCCTCGCCCTCCGAGGGCCGGACCACCGCCGAGCCGCGCCTGTGGCTCCTGGTGGGCGCGGTGGTGCTCGGTGTGGTGGCCGCCGTCGTGGCCGTCTCCCGGCTGGTGCGGGGTGCGGCGCGGGCCGCTCTGCTGGGGCTGGCGTCCGCCGTGTCGTTCGCCGCGACGGCGGCGCTGCTCAAGGAGGTCATGGGGCGGCTCGGGCAGGGCGTGGGCGCGGTCCTGACGCAGTGGCCCCCGTACGCGACCCTCGTGGTCGGCGCGCTCAGTTTCCTGCTGCTGCAGAGCGCGTTCCGCGCCGGGAGCCTGACCGCGTCCCAGCCCGCGCTCACCCTCGGTGACGCGCTGACCAGCGTGGCGCTGGGCTGGGTGCTGTTCCAGGAGTACATCGGGCTCGGGGTGCGGGTGGTGCCCGAGGCGATCGGGGTCGCCCTCATCGGGGCGGGCAGCGTGGGGCTGGCCCGCGCCACGGCCACCGACGGCGGCTGGGACACCACACCGGACGAGCGGGACGGGTCCGGTCCCGACGCCCAGCGGTCCGCCTCCCAGCGGACCTGACCCGACCGCCGCGGCCCTGCCCGCTCGCTCCTCGGCCTCCCTGTCCCCGCCTCGCCGCCTCGCCGGCTCCCGGCTCCTCGGCCTCCCTGTCCCCGCCCCGCCGTGCCACCCCCACCGGGCCGCCGGGCCGCCGCGGTTCGGCCACCGCCCGTCGCACCGCCGGGCGGCCGCCGACGTCACGCCTCCGCCCGGACGCAGGCCGTCAGGCCACGCCCGGCCGCCCGGCCCGGCTCGGCGGATTCACTCCTGCGCCAGCAGGGCCTCGACCGCGGCGTGCAGTTCGGCGGGGGTGGTGCCGCCGACCGCGCGGACGACACCGCGGCCGTCGACGAGCACGTTGGTGGGCACCCCGCGGATCCCCAGACGGGCGGCGTACTCACCGGTGCCGTCCAGGAGCACCGTGGCACCGATGTCCCAGACGGCGGCGAAGTTCGCGGCCTCCTGCCGGGGATCGGTGTTCTCCCAGATGTTGATCATGACGACGTCCAGCCCGGACCGGGCCGTACGGCGGCGCAGCTCCTCCAGGACCGGCGCCTCCGCATTGCACGGGCCTCACCAGCTGGCGAAGAAGTTGATCACGTACTTGCGTTCGGCCCACTCCCGCGACGTACGGATCCGGCCGCCGCGCAGGTCGGGCAGTTCGAAGGCGGGCAGCGGCCGGCCCACCAGCGGGTGCACCGCGGGCTGTGCGGGGCCGGGCAGCCAGGGGCGGTCCACGAAGCTGAGGGTGCCGCTGCCCGCGTTGGACACCAGCAGGGCGCCGGAGACCGGGTCCAGGGCGCAGTCGCCGGGGGCGTTGCCCACGGTGATGCGGTGCGTCTCCCGGCCGGTCGCGGTGTTCAGGACACTCACCGTGCCCGCGCCCCGGTTGCAGACGTAGAGCCGCTCCCGCGCCGCGTCCACGCACATGCCGACGGGGGCCCGCTCCACGGCCATCTCGTCGAGGACGGCGCCGGTGCCGAGCGAGATCCGGGTGACCGTGCCGTGCAGGGAGCTGGCCACGTAGAGGTGGCCGGCGGCCGGGTGGACCACCGCCTTGCAGGGGCCCTCGCGCACGGCGATCCGCTCCAGCGGCCGCAGCGAGGCCGCGTCGAAGACGGTCACGGAGCCCGTCATGAAGTTGGCGCAGTAACCCCGGTCCCGCTCGGTGTCGACGGCGATGCTGCCCGCGCCGAGTTCCGCGGGCACGGTCCCGACCACTTCCAGGCGGTCGGCGTCGATCGCGGTGACCGTGCCGTCGGCGGTGTCGCCGGAGTAGACCCGGCGCAGCCCCGGATGGTGGCCCAGCCCGGCGGGGTAGGCGCCGACCGGGAGCTGCGCGAGACGGTCGCCGGTCGCGGCGTCGAGCACGGTCACCGTGTCGGAGCGCGCGTCCGCCGAGAAGATCCGCCCGGTCGGCCGGTCCAGCACGATCGGGATCGGCTCCCGTCCGACCTCGGCCCGCCAGACGGGACCGGTCCGGTCCCCGTCCAGGTCCAGGGCGACGACCGCGTTGCTGCGGGAGCACGCCACGTGGACGCGGCGCCGGTCGGGGTCGACGACGACCGCCTCGGGGCCCTTGCCGACGGGGCGGTGGGCCCGTACGCGATGGGAGAGGTCGACGGAGCAGGCGGGCCCCTGCTCCGGCCGGTCGCGGTCCTCCATGTCTGAGGGGTGCACGGATGGAGACGGGTTCAAACAGGGTCCGCCCTGACGGGGCCGGGTGGGCCGTCCGGACGGCCCACCCGGGGTGTTGCGTTCCTCGGCGGGGCTCGGAGCCTGTCCGGCGGATCGCACCCCCGGACGCGGGGGCCGGGCCGGTCGGGTGCCGTGGGTTCCCTGCGTCCCGACACGCCGGACAGACGCCCGGGTCCTGTCGTCACATTCCCGTCGCCGCCCGGCGGGCGGCCCTGCCGGCGTGCGGGAATCCGACGACAGGGTCTAGGCCAGGTGGGCCTCCAGTGCGGCGCGTACCCCGGACTCGACGGCGCCCTCGATCCAGGACGGCTTCACCGAGGTGTGGTCCCCGGCGAAGTGCAGCGGTCCCTCGGGGGCGCGGATGTGTCCGAGCAGTTCGGTGTGCTGGCCGGGCAGCAGTACGGACGCCTCGCCGTACGCGTACGGGTCGCGCAGCCAGCTCTGGGTGCGGCCGGCCCCGGTGTAGAACACCTCGATCCGCTGCCCGTACACCTGCTGCAGTCCGCGCAGGGCGTACGGGTAGCGGGCCTCGTCCTCGAAGGAGTCCCAGCGGGAGGCGTCGTCGGCCCAGCTGTAGGAGGCCAGGACGACTCCGCCCTTGCTGCCGGGCACCGGGTGCGAGGGGTTGATCATGAAGCGGTTGGAGTTGTCGGAGACGGATCCGCCACCGGTGATGCGCGCGGCCTCCGGCTGGTCGCGGCCGGCCCAGCGGGTGGCGGCGTAGTGGGCGCGCTGTGCCGGGCTGATGTGGCCGCGCGGCACCGAGGGGTGCGCCCCGAGCAGGCTGCCGTCGGCGGGGGCCTTCCCGCGCCGGTAGTCGTCGTGGAGGCCCGGGCGGACGGCGTCGAGTTCGCGCTTCCACTCGGCCTCGGTCATCTCCCACCAGCGGCGGCTGAACTCCAGGAGCACCTTGGTCGCGCTGTCGTAGTGCAGTTCGGCGACGGCACGGCGTTTGCCGTACGACATCAGGGGGCTGATCTGCACCTGCCGCAGCCCGGAGAACGGCACGGTGACGACGGCCAGGTCGCCGGTGAACTGCTCGCGCACGACCTTGCCGTCGCGGCCTTCCGAGACGGTGTCGATCCACACGTGGGGGCCGTCCCGGCGTACGTGCGAGATGTCGTCGGCACCGGCCTCCCGCTGCCGGCCGGCGTCCCAGTACTCGATGCGGGTCGCGCGCCGGTCGCGGCGCAGCACGTCGGACACCTGGCGCAGCAGCGCGTCCGGGAGCGTCGCCGTGCCGCCGGTCAGCTCCCAGAAGGCGGTGTCGGGGCTGATCAGGGACTGGCTGATGAAGCTGTGGATGAAGGACAGCGGCAGCCGTGAGGTCAGGTTCTCCAGGGTGCCGATCAGATCGATGGTGTGCTCGTCGAAGCCGGCCTGCTCGGTCAGGAACCGGTACATGGACCAGTCGCCGTAGCGCTGGACGACCCGCGCCCAGCCCCGGACCCGCTCGGGCATGGGTTTGTCGACCCGCCTGCCGTCCGGTCCGACCGTGCTGAACTCGTCGCGTACGGGGTCGAGGGCGCCGGCGAGGATCTTCGAGGAGGGCGTGTCCCAGTACTTGCGCGGCACGCCGAAGGACTGGTTGACGCGGCGCGGGGATTTCGCGTAGTCGGAGCGGCGCACGCGGATGCCGTTGACGTGCAGCCAGGCGTGGTTGACCGGCTTGCCGGAGGCGTCGACGTCGATGAGGTGGAACGGGCGCTTCTTGAGGCCGAGCCGGTCGATCAGGTGCATCACCAGGGGGTGGCTGCCGGGGATGCGCATCGCGCCGGCCTCCGCGTACTGCCGCGGATCGGCGAACGGCTGCGCGGCGTGCTCATGGCCTCCGGTGCGGAAGGTCTTGATGCGCCCGCCGACGCGGTTGCCGTTGGCCTCCAGCAACGTCACGTGGTGTCCGGCGCGCTTGAGCAGCCAGGCGGCGACGAGCCCGGCCGGCCCGGCGCCCACGACCAGGATCTTCTTGGCGGCTTTGGTGCCGGTGCGGGGCAGTCCGGAGCCGAGGATCTTCTCGTACCCGGGTACGAGGGGCTTGTCCTGGGCGTCGACGACGAGCAGCGCGCGGGCGACGGCGAGACAGGTGTCCCAGTCGGCGGTGGAGCGGGGCGCCGAGGGGGCCTGTCCCGGGACGGGCGGTGCGGCGGGTACGGCGGGCTCTGCGGGAGGTGCCGCGGTGGCGGCTTCGGCGGCGCCCAGGCCGAGGGCGCCGGCGCCGGCGGCCGTCCCGGCTGCGGTCGTGAACCGCCGCCGGGACAACGGGGGTCGGCTGGCTGCGGTGCGGAGTTCAGGCATACGTCCTGGATAGGGCACCGCCGGGGTCCCCCGAGCGGAGATGATCACCGGTCACCCGAACGAGCGAGCGCGCCGGCCGACTCGCCCTCGCGCGCGGCTCATTCGAGAGGGTGCGCGCTTCCGTACGCCCCCGGGGCGCGCCCGGCGGCCGGCGCGAGCCGGTTTGGCTCTCGCGGTTCCTCGTCCAGGGTCACCTCGAGCCCGCCCGCGCAGCGCGCCACCACGTTGTAGAGGAAGGTGCACAGCGTCGTGAACGCGGTGACCAGCACGACGGTGCCGACGGCGCACACCGCCAGCCAGCTCGCGGGCGGCCAGGGGTCCTGGCCCAGCAGCCGCAACAGGATCCACACCGGGGGCATCGTGACGGCCGCGCACAGGACCAGTCCGACGGAGAGCAGGAAGCTCGACACCATCAGCGTCCAGGGTTCGGCGGTGTCCATGCGCATCCGCGCGTCCCGGAGGTGCGGGGGCCACGGAAGGCCCTCGGCCGCCGGCCGGACCTCTGCGCCCGTGCCGGCGGGCGCGTCCGTACCGGCGGGCGCGTCCGTGCCGGCGGGCGCGTCCGTGCCGCCCTCGCCGGTGGCCGTGTCCGGACCGGTGTCCTTGCGGGCGTCCTTGGCGGTGTCGGCGTCCGCGATCGCGCGGGTCTCGGCGCCGCCGCCACCGTTCTCTGTGCCGGAGCCGGTCCCGGTCCCGGCACTGGTCCCTGTGCCGGTCCCGGTGGTTATGTCGGCGTCGGCGTCGGTGCGCCTGGGGCCTCGGCCCATGTCCGTCTCCTCCGCGGGGTCGCGTCACGGCACGGCACCCGGCGATGCCCGCCCCACGCCGTGCCGGCGAACGGGCGCGGGCGGGGCTGGAGCGTGGGATCCGTGCGGTTCCGACGCTAAGCGCGGCGGCGGCGCCCCGCACGCGCGGTTCACCCCAACGGCCTCGGCGCTCCGGACCGGGGGCCGCTTCGGGTCGGACCAAGGGGATCGACTCGCCCACCCGGCGACAGGCGGCCTCGCCGCCGTCCATTCGCAGGCCCATGTACGCGCACGGACGGCGGCCCGGCCGGGGGTGCCGGGGGGCTGTAGCGCGCCCTGATGTCGCCGCCCTCCTGCGGCGCAGGAAACGCGCGGTCACGCGGGGGCGGCGGTTGCCGGCCTGTCTCCAGGTCTACGGCCGTCGGCGCAGGTTCGGGTACCGGTCCGCCCCGGGACCGAAGCCGGGCACGACGGTCCGGCTTCCGCCTGCCGGGTTGCTGGTGACCGCTTCGAGGACGACGGTGCGGCCCAGGCCCGACGTCCGCCCCGTTCCAGCCCGACGTCCGCCCCGTTCCAGCCCGACGTTCGCCCCGTTCCAGCCCGACGTTCGCCCCGTGCGGTGCAGGCAGCAGGAACGTCCGCTGCCCGGTCAATGGGCCCGGTCCCGCCCGGTACGGGCGCAGGAGCAGCCGGGCGAGCCGGGCGGCGGCCCGCTGCCCACCGGGGGGCGGCGGGCGGTGCCTGACCGGGACGGACCGCTCCCCCCGGCGGCGGGTCCAGGACCAGCACCTCACCCGCCGACAGGGGTCAGCGCGGTTGCCGGGAGCCCGGGCGGAGACCGACCATCCGCCAGATCCGCACCTCGCGGACGATCCCGGGCATCTCCCGGACCAGCAGCGCCAGCAAGAGTGCGCCGAGCACCCCCGCCTCCGCCGCCAGTACCTGCCTGCCTGTCATCCCTGCTCCCTTCCCTGCGCCGCCCGGCCCTTCCGGTCCCGCCCGCCTACCGCGCCCGCGCCTCCCGCGCGCCCCGCGGTCATCCGGGCGAGATGTTGGGCATGATCTTCAGGATCGCGTTGTGCTTCTTCCAGTGGATGCCGGTGGACCGGCGGGCGTCGGACGTTCCGTCCTTGTGATGGCCCGGCTGACGCTCGTAAGGGCCCTTGTTGCCCTCGTGCAAGCCGGTGACGTGGCCCGGGGTGTCGGGCCTCACGTCGGGCCTGCCGACCCTGATCCTGCCCATGGTCCGCTCCTCACCGTCGCTCGGTCAGCTGCGCGAAGAAGTCGTCGACGGCGCCCCACACCCGGTCGCCCCCGGACAGGCCGCGCCATTCCCGGCGTACCACGGCGACGAGGCGGAAACAGTCGTCGACGGGCACGATCCAGTGGTGCCGGGCGCCGCGCGCCGTGTGGACGAGCAGGGCCTCGACGCCGGGTTCCAGCGTCGCCAGCGCCGGGCACTCCTCGGCCAGCCGGCGCCAGGCGCCGGGATCGGTCTCCCACCGGGTGGCGCCGGCGGGGCTGGGCCAGTGTCCGGCGGGGGTGCCGTCCCGGCCCACCACGAAGAACGCCAGACCGACCGGTGCCCCGAGCGCCGCGGTGTCCACCGGGGGCAGCCGCAGGCGCCGGGTCGGAACCGGCCGGTAGCGCCCGCCGGCCGCCCCGTCGTCGACGAAGAGAAGCGAGCAGGCCCGGCAGGCGCACAGCAGGTCCTCGCCGCCGCCCCCGCCCGTGTCGAGCAGGTGCCGGTGGTCCCCGGGCACCTGCTCGCCGCACAGGTCGCAGCGTTCGGCGGTCCCCGCGCGCGCGTCGGCGGCACCGCGGATCAGGCGCGCCAGCGCACCGGTCATGTCCTTGGCTCCCGTTCCGTGCTCACGCACGCCAGTAGGGGTCGTAGCCGCTGGTCAGGCGGTCTTCGTTGTGCCGCCATCTCGGTTCCTTGTTGACGGCCATGCTGGTGATGCCGCGCATCCGCCGGATGAACGCGCCGTACGGTCTGATGAGGACGGCGGACAGGCTGCCGCCCGTGGGCTCGTCCATGAAGGGCATGAAGGCGTCGGGGAATCCGGGCATCGTGCAGCCGATGCAGATGCCGCCGACGTTGGGGCAGCCGCCCACGCCGCCCATCCAGCCGCGCTTGGGCACGTTGCAGTTGACCACCGGCCCCCAGCAGCCCACCTTCACCTGGCACTTGGGCGAGTTGTAGTCCTTGGCGAAGTCGGCCTGCTCGTAGTAGGCGGCCCGGTCGCAGCCCTCGTGCACCGTCTTCCCGAACAGCCACTGCGGGCGCAGCATGTGGTCGAGCGGCGGGGGCGGGGCGGAACCCGCGGCGTGCTGGAGCACCCAGGTCAGGGTCTCCATGAAGTTCTCGGGCTGGATCGGGCAGCCGGGGACGTTCACGATGGGCAGGGCGCCCTGCGACCTGAAGTCCCAGCCGAGGTAGTCCGCGAGGCCCATGGCACCGGTCGGGTTGCCGGCCATCGCGTGGATGCCGCCGTACGTGGCGCAGGTGCCGGCCGCGACGACGGCCCAGGCCCGGGGCGCGAGCCGGTCGATCCACCAGTTGAGGGTGAGCGGTTCGCCGGTCTCCGGGTCGTTGCCGAAGGAGGTCCAGTAGCCGTCGCCCTCGATGATGTTCTGGTTGGGGACCGAGCCCTCGATGACGAGGATGAACGGGGTCAGTTCGCCCCGGGCGGCGGCGCGGAAGGGGGCGAGGAAGTCCTCGCCGCCCAGGCTCGGCGAGAGCACCTTGTTGTACAGGTGCACCTTGGGCAGTCCGGGGACGAGTCCGAGCACGATGTCCTCGATCGCGGGCTGGCCCGACGCCGTCATGGAGACGGTGTCGCCGTCGCAGCTCATGCCCTCGGAGATCCAGAGGATGTGGATCTCGTCGAAGCCGTGCCGCTCACCGGCGTCTTGCGGTGTCTGTCCTGTGCGGGTGATTCCGCTCTCGGCGGTCATGTGCTCGGCCTCCCCTGGAGACGGTCACGGATCCGGTCGTAGGCGGCGGCCACCGGAGCCACCGCCGTCAGGGCCGGGGGCCGGTCGGGCGCGTGCGGGTGCGGCCGGGTCGGGGCGCCCCGCTTGGCCTGGTCGAGCAGCCGGCCGAGTTCGTCCAGGTCGCGATGGGCGACGTGTTCGCGCAGCGCGGGCATCAGCTCCGTCTCCTGCGCGCGTACGTGGGCCTCGGCCTCCCGTCCGAGCCGGGCCATGAGGTCGCTCTCGCGCGGGTCGTCGGCGGGCAGCCTGTCCAGGGCCAGCAGCAGCTTCTTGACGGCCATGTCCTCGCCCAGGTGCTCGTCGGCCCGGCGCGCGCCGTCGGGCAGCGCCTTCCTGGCGAGCGGGTAGACCATCATCTCCTCGAGCGCGGCGTGCTTGGACAGTTCGCGGACCGTCAGCTCGATCACGCCCCTGCGCTGGGCCGGGGAGGCCGCGGCGTGGTAGTCGCGGAACAGTTGCTCGACCATCCGGTGGTCGTGCTGCAGCAGCTCGATCGCGTCCATCGCATCTTTCCTCGTCCGGGGCGGCGATCCGCGGCAGGGCGGGCGGGCTCGGGCTCGGGAGCCTGGGCGGACGCCGCCCGGAGCACGCGGGACGGTCCGTCCCTGCCCCAGGCTCACACAGGTCGCCGCTGACCGCGCGTTCTGCGTGGGCGCTCCCGTGTGCCGCGGCACGCGCGGCCGCCGCCCGCCCCGGCGGCGCGACCCGGTGGCCCAGGTGTTTCCCCGCCCTGTGCGGTGGCACCCGCACACCTCGACCAGGGCAGGAGACGCGTGAGGGAACGCGGGCCTCGGACGGAACGGACAGGAGACGCGGACATGGGATCACCGGGTGAGGGCGCCCCGTCGGGCGCGGGCCGGATGGGTGACGCCGCGGCCCGGCTCGGCCAGGACGCCGCGGAACTCGCGCGGGACGAGGTCAGGGCCGTGCGGGACGACCTGATGGCCGGTCTGCGCGCGTTCGGGGCGGGCGGTGCGCTGGCCGCCGGTTCCGGCCTGTGCGGGCTGCTGGCGTTGTGGTCGGCGCACGAGGCCGTGCTGCGGAGCCTGGCCGCGGTCATGCCGCGGGGCAGGGCCGCCGCCCTGCTCGCCGGCGTCTACGGGTCCGGCGCCGCCGCTCTGGCGCTGGCGGCCCGCAACCGGGTGAACGCGGCCGCCCGTGCGGCCGCCGAGGCGCTGGAGAAGGACGCCGGCGACCGGCGCTCCACGACGGCGACCGGGGGCACCGGACCGTCGGCCGGCACCGATCCGGCCTCCGGCCCGGATCCGACGCCCGGGCCCGAGGCTCCCGATCCCGGTGCCTGAACCGCGAGTACGCCCCCGCGCCCGGGCCGCGCCGGCCCGCCACACCTGGTGAGGGCCCGCGCGCTCCCTGCGCCTGAGCCGCCCCCCCCCAGCGCCCCGAAGCGCCTCGCACCCGCCTTTCCGGAACCGCACCGCCGGCACCGGCGCACCCCGCACTGCCGGTACCGGCGCGTGCCGCACCCGCACCGCCCGTACCAGACCGCGCCGGAGCGCACCGCCCGTACGCCGCACCCCCCACCGCCCCACCGGCGCGCCGTACCTCCACCGCCCGTACCGGCGCGCGCCGGCCGCCTCAGACCTCCCGTTCCGGCCAGCCGAGGAGGCGGGCGCCGATCACCGCGGTCTGCAGCGTGTAGCGGTGCACGGGGTCGGCCGGGTCGGCGCCGGTCAGTTTGTGGATGCGTTCCAGCCGGTAGGTGAAGGCGCGGACGCTGAGGCTGAGGCGGCGCGCCGCCTCGGCGGCCGTGCAGCCCGCGTCGAAGTACGCGGTGAGGGTGTCCAGCAGGGGCTGGGCACCGCCGCGGGAGGCGCGGAGCGGGCCGAGCGTGTCGCGGACCAGGTCGGCCATGGCCTGCCGGTCGCGGGTGAGGACGGGGTAGACGAGGAGGTCCGCCGCCCGCAGCACCGGTTCCCGCAGTTCGAGGCGGTGGGCGAGGTCGAGGGCGTTGAGGGCCTCCTCGTAGGAGTGGACCACTCCCCCGGCGCCGGGGTGCGGACGTCCGATGGCGACCCTGCCGCCGTCCGTGGCCGCGTAGGCGTGCTTGGCGAAGAACGCCAGGACGTCGTCCTGGTCGCCCGGGGCGACGCAGACGATCCGGCCGTCCTTGGTGGTGAGCAGCACCCGGCGTTCACCGAACCGGGCCAGCAGCGAGGTCTCCACCTGCCGGGTGGCCGGGTGCGTGTCGTCGACGGGCTCGGTGCCCTGGGCGACCGCGACCGCGTGGGCGCGGGAGAAGAGCAGTCCGTAGCGTTCGGCGCGTTCCGCGAGCCGGCCGAGGTCGCTGCGGCCGTAGAGCAGGTCGTCGATGAACTCGCGGCGTGCCGCCTCCTCCTGGCGCATGGCGAGTTTCTGGGCGCGTTCATGGCCCTCGGCGAAGGCGTCCATGGCCTGTTCGACGGCGGCCAGGACCCGGTCCACGCCGGCGGCCTGCAAGGTGGCGGAGACCGCGCGGGTCTCGGCCAGGTGCCGGTGGACGAGCCGGCGCAGGCCGTGCCCGGCCTCCGCCGCCCGCTCGCCCTGGGCCCGCAGCAGCTCCAGTTCGTCGCGGGTGAGGCGGCGGCCGGTGACGCACACGTCGGCCAGGATCCGGGTGTAGTCCCTCAGATACGCGTCGGGCAGCTCTGGCCGTGTCACGGACCCCTCCCCAGCCTTGATCGGACAGCCTTGACCGGCAGCCTCGATCGGCCGCTGACGTTTTCTAACCCACGACGAACAGGAGTGCCAAACCCCGCCGCCGCCGCCTCCCGTGGCCGGGCCCGGCCCCTCCCGCCGCGCCCTCCCGCCCCGGTCGCGGGCCGCACGGACGCCGCCTGGCACCCCCTGAAGGGCGGGATCTCCGTCGGGTTAGCATATGAGCGCTGCCTAGCTCGAAAGAGAAACCTGTGACTGTCAACGACGACTCGTTCACCAACTGGAAGCACCGCGAGGAGATCGCGGAGTCGATGATCCCGATGATCGGGAAGCTGCACCGGGAGCGGGACGTGAACGTCCTGCTGCACAGCCGCTCCCTGGTGAACAAGTCGGTGGTGAGCATCCTCAAGACCCATCGGTTCGCCCGGCAGATCGCCGGCGAGGAGCTGTCGGTCACCGAGACGCTGCCCTTCCTCGAGGCCCTCACCGCGCTGGACCTCGGCCCCTCGCAGATCGACATCGGCATGCTGGCGGCGACGTACAAGGCCGACGACCGGGGCCTGTCCGTGGCCGAGTTCACGGCCGAGGCGGTCGCGGGCGCGACCGGCGCGGGCAAGGCCGAGCGCCGCGCGGGACGCGATGTCGTCCTCTACGGCTTCGGCCGCATCGGCCGCCTCGTCGCCCGGCTGCTCATCGAGAAGGCGGGCTCGGGCAACGGGCTCAGGCTGCGCGCGATCGTCGTCCGCGGCGGCGGTGAGCAGGACATCGTCAAGCGTGCCTCGCTGCTGCGCCGTGACTCCATCCACGGCCAGTTCCAGGGCACCATCACGGTCGACGACGCGAACAGCACGATCCTCGCCAACGGCAACGCGATCAAGGTGATCTACGCCGACGACCCCTCGTCGGTGGACTACACGGCGTACGGCATCAAGGACGCCATCCTCATCGACAACACGGGCAAGTGGCGCGACCGCGCGGGCCTGTCGAAGCACCTGCGTCCCGGGATCGAGAAGGTCGTCCTGACCGCGCCGGGCAAGGGCGACGTCCCCAACATCGTGCACGGCGTCAACCACGACACCCTCAAGCCGGACGAGCGGATCCTGTCCTGCGCCTCGTGCACGACGAACGCCATCGTCCCGCCGCTGAAGGCGATGGACGACGAGTTCGGCGTCCACAGCGGTCACGTGGAGACCGTCCACTCCTTCACCAACGACCAGAACCTGCTGGACAATTACCACAAGTCCGAGCGCCGCGGCCGCAGCGCGCCGCTCAACATGGTCATCACCGAGACCGGTGCCGCCTCCGCCGTGGCCAAGGCGCTGCCCGACCTGAAGGCGCGGATCACCGGCAGTTCGATCCGGGTGCCGGTGCCGGACGTCTCCATCGCGATCCTCAACCTGCGGCTGCGGCGCGAGACCAGCCGCGCGGAGGTCCTCGACCACCTCCGCGAGGTCTCCCTCACCTCCCCGCTCAGGCGGCAGATCGACTTCATCAGCGCGCCCGACGCGGTCTCCAGCGACTTCATCGGCTCGCGGCACGCCTCGATCCTCGACGCGGGCGCCACCAAGGTCGAGGGCGACAACGCCATCCTCTACCTGTGGTACGACAACGAGTTCGGCTACTCCTGCCAGGTCATCCGGGTCGTCCAGCACGTCTCCGGGGTCGAGTACCCGACCTTCCCGGCGCCCGCCCTCTGACCGGTGCCACCCGCTCCACCGGGCGGCCCGGCACCTCCTCGCACACCTGCTGGGGGTGCCGGGCCGTCCCGGTACCGGCGGTGGGCACCCGCCCGGCACGCGGCGCGGGCGGTGTGTGAGACTGCGGCCATGATCCGTGCCGCGACCCTCGCCGACGTGCCCGTCATCCACGCCCTGATCCGCGATCTGGCCGAGTACGAGAAGGCGCTCGACGAGGCGCGGGCCACGCCGGAGCAGCTCGCCGAGGCCCTGTTCGGGGAACGCCCCGCGGCCTATGCGCACGTCGCCGAGGACACGGACGGCGAGATCGTGGGCTTCGCGCTGTGGTTCCTCAACTTCTCCACCTGGCGCGGCGTGCACGGCATCTACCTGGAGGACCTGTACGTACGGCCGCAGGCCCGCGGCGGCGGGCACGGCAAGGCCCTGCTGACCGAACTGGCCCGCATCTGCGTCGCCCGCGGTTACGAGCGCCTGGAGTGGTCGGTCCTGAACTGGAACCGTCCGTCGATCGACTTCTACGAGTCCCTGGGCGCCCGGCCGCAGGACGAGTGGACGGTGTACCGGCTGACGGACGACGCGCTGGCCGCGCTGGGCCGGCCGCGGTAGCGGGCCCGCCGGCGCGGTCGTCCCGGGCGGCGCGACAGGGCGCCCGATGCGAAAATGTGCCCGTGGGGTCCTGCCCGTGGATGGGGATGACAGCATGGGCGTCAGCGGTGCCGACCGTGCCTTTCCGCGCGATCCGCTCGACATCACGTCCACGGCCGTGGCGGTCGTCGACGCCGAAGGGCTGATCGTCCGCTGGAGCCGCGGCGCCCAGGAACTGCTCGGCCGTCCGGCCGCCGAGGTGCTGGGGCGGTCCGCGGGGGGCCTGTTCGCGCGGGGCGACGCCGCCGCGGTGGTGTCCGGGCTGCGCCGGGTCCGCCGGGGCTGGCAGGGTGTGGTGCCCCTGCGCCACGGCGACGGCCACACCGTCCGGCTGGTCGTCCGGGTGTCCCCGCTGACCGCCCCGAACGGGGCGCCCGAGTGGCTCGTCGCCGGGTGGGACGCGGTGGACCTGCGCCGGCGGGAGCTGTACGCCACGGTGGCGCGCGGGCTGCTGGAGCAGTCGCCGTTCGGCGTCGCGGTCCTGGACACGGGGATGCGCTACCGGTGGGTCAACGCCGCGCTGGCCGCCATGGAGGAGGGCCCGCCGGCCCGGCCCGGGTGCCGCCCGGCGAAGGCCGCCCCCGGCCCCGCCCCCTCCACGGGCGCGGCTCCCACGGAGACACTCCCCGCCCACCCGGTGCCCACGGACCCGGCTCCAGCGACCACGGACCCACCGGACACAGCCCCCGTGAAGGCTGCCCTCCCGGACCCGGCGCGCCCGAACCCGCCCCCCGGGCGCGCGGCCCCCGCACGCGAGGACCCCCCACGCGCGAGCACCAGCACACCCCCCGCGGACACGGTCCCGGACACGGCACCCGCAGGCCCGTCCTCCCCCGGCACCACCCGCACGGACCCGGCCCAGCCGGACACGGCCCCCACGGACCCGGCCCCCACCGACACCGCCCGCACGGGCCCGGCTCCCCCGCCCACCGGTCCCGGGGACGGACACGGTGCCGCCCCCGGCGTACGCCTCCGCCCCCGCGCGGCCAAGGCGTCACCGGTGGTGAGCCGGCAGGCCCGGCAGGCCCTGCTCTCCGGCCGCTTCCGCATCACCCTGGAACCCGTGCCGGCCCGTCCCGGCGCACCGGGGCCGCCCCGGCCGGGCCGCGCCCGGCTGCGTGCCTTCTTCCCGCTGAAGGACGCCTCCGGCCGGACCCTCGGCATCTGTTACGCCGCGCTGGACCTCACCGGCCAGGACCCCTCGCGCCGGCGGCTCGCGCTGCTCAACGCCGCCGGTGAGCACATCGGGACCACGCTGGACCTCGACCGGACCGTACGGGAGCTGACGGAGGTCGTCGTCCCGCAGATCGCCGACTTCGTCACCGTGGACCTCCTCGACGTCGTCCGGGCGCGGCAGATGCCGGCCGCGTGGCCGGAGCGCGGTGCGGCCACGCTGCGCCGGTCGGCCCACCGGTCGGTCCAGGAGGACGAGCCGGACCGCGTCGTCGGGGTGGGCGACCCCACCCGGTACCCGGCCAGCTCGCCCCAGCGGCGGTGCCTGGCCACCGGCGAACCGGTACGGGTGGCCGCGGTCGGCCTCGCGACGTCCTGGGTCGCCGACGACCCCGCGCGCTGGCACCGGCTGATCCGGCTCGGCGTGCACACCCACCTGGTCGTGCCGCTGCGGGCGCGCGGCGTGACCATGGGCGTCGTCACGCTGATGCGGTGGAAGAACCCCGACCCCTTCGACGAGGACGACGTGCTCCTGGTGACGGAGCTGGTGGCGCGGGCCGCCGTGTGCGTCGACAACGCCCGGCGCTACGCCCAGGAGCACCGGGCGGCGCTCACCCTCCAGACCAGCCTGCTGCCGCCTGCCCTGCCCGCGCACAGCGCCGTCGAGGTGGCCCACCGGTATCTGCCCGCCGACGCGGAGTCGGGCGTGGGCGGTGACTGGTACGACGTGATCCCGCTCTCCGGTGCCAGGGTGGCGCTGGTGGTGGGCGACGTGGTCGGCCACGGGCTGCACGCCGCGGCCAGCATGGGCCGGCTGCGGGCCGCCGTCCAGACGCTGGCCGATCTGGACCTGGCCCCCGACGAACTGCTGGCGCGTCTCGACGACCTCGTCGTGCGGCTGTCCGACGAGGCGGAGGCCGCCGACGAGGGCCCTGCGGTGATCGGGGCGACCTGTGTGTACGCCGTGTACGACCCCATCGCCCGCAAGATCGCCGTGGCCCGGGCCGGCCATCCCAGTCCGGCGATCGCGCACCTGAACGAGCCGGTGGAGTTCCCGGACATCCCGGCGGGGCCGCCGCTCGGGCTGGGCGGGCTGCCGTTCGAGTACGCGGAGGTGCCGGTGGAGGAGGGCAGTGTCATCGCCCTCTACACGGACGGCCTGATCGAGGCGTCGGACCGGGACGTCGACGTGGGCATGGAGCGGCTGTGCTTCACGCTGGCCCATCCGGACCGGCCGCTGGAGGAGATCTGCGACGTCATGGTCCGCACGCTGCTGCCGGACCGCCCGCGCGACGACGTGGCGTTCCTGATCGCCCGGACCCATGTGCTCAGCTCCGACCGGGTGGCCTACTGGGAGGTGCCCCCGGACCCGGCCGCCGTGGGTGTGGCGCGCGGCGACGTGGCCGGGCAGCTGGCCCGCTGGGGCCTGGGCGAGGCGGCCTTCAGCACCGAGCTGATCGTCAGCGAGCTGCTCACCAACGCCATCCGGCACGCCTGCGGTCCGATCGGCCTGCGCCTGATCCACGAGCGGACGCTGATCTGTGAGATCTCCGACGGCGCCAGCACCTCGCCGCATCTGAAGCGGGCGCGCAGCACGGACGAGGGCGGGCGCGGCCTCTTCCTGGTCGCCCAGGTCGCCCAGCGCTGGGGTACCCGTTACTCGGGCTGCGGCAAGACGATCTGGGCGGAGCAGCAGCTGTCCCGCCCGGGCGGGTGACCGCACCGCCGCCGGGGCGGTGCGGTCACCCGCCGGCCGCGGCGGAGTGCGCCTGCCGCGGCCGGCGCGTTCAGCGTTCCTCGCGGAACAGGACGTGCCGGGCGGCCACCGGGTCGTACTTGCGCAGGACGAGCCGGTCGGGGTCGTTGAGGCGGTTCTTGCGGGTGACGTAGGTGACGCCGGTTCCGGCGGTGGACTTCAGCCGGACGACGGGGCGCACGGTGGTGCGTGCCATGGGTGGTGTTCCTCCTTTCGGCCGCATCCCCGGATTGATCCAGACATGCCAGCCGCGTGCGTCAACAGCGCGGGCACCGGCCGCATTCCCGGTCGGGCGGGGCACCAGAACCCGAGGGAAACCGACATACCGGTCGCCCGCCGGGTGAGCGCAGTGCTAGAACTGGGAGCATGATCGGACGTTCCCGCCGGTCCCGGTCGAAGGCGGCAGCGCCGCAGGGCGGCCGGCGGTCCGCTGATCCCTCCCGCCGCCCGGGACCGCGCCGCTCCCCCGGGCGGCGCGCGCCGGTGCCCTGGGGACCCGGCACACTGGCCGGACAGGTGCTGCTGCTCCAGGTCATCGTGGTCCTGGTGCTGGTCGCGGCGGCGGCCACCGCCCTGGTCCTGCAGGGGCGCTACGACGGTGAGAACGACGCCCGCAAGCGCTCCCTGGCCGCGGCCGAGGCCTTCGCGCACGCCCCCGGCACCGCCCTCGCCTTCAAGGCGCCGGACCCGACGAAACTGCTCCAGACTCCGGTCATGCAGGCGCAGGCGGGCGCCGGCATCGACTTCATCTCCGTGATCGACGTCCACGGGGTGCGGCTCGCCGACACACAGCCGCGCCTCATCGGCACCAAGGCCACCGACGTCAGCCGGGCCATCGCCGGGGAGACCTTCACCGACACCTTCCGCGGCAAGCCGGCCGACGCCGTGCGCGCCGTGGTGCCGGTGATGGACGCGAGCCGCCGGGTGGTGGGCGTGGTCACGGCCGGCATCCAGGTCGTGAACCTGGGGCACCTGCTGGACCAGCAGGTGCCCATGGTGCTGGGCTCGGCCGCGCTGGCCCTCGCGCTCGCCACGGCGGGCACCGCCCTGGTCAGCAGGCGGCTGCGCCGGCAGACGCACGGTCTCGGCCCGGCCGAGATGACCCGGATGTACGAGCACCACGACGCGGTGCTGCACGCCGTGCGCGAGGGCGTGCTCATCGTCGGCGCCGACGGCCGGCTCCTGCTGGCCAACGACGAGGCGCGCCGCCTGCTGGACCTGCCGGCGGACGCCGACCAGCGGCACGTGACACAGCTGGGGCTCGCCCCGGAGCTGACCCGGGTGCTGGTGGCGGGCGAGGTCGTCTCCGACGAGGTGTGCCCGGCCGGCGACCGGCTCCTGGCCGTCAACACCCGGCGCACCGCACCGTACGCGGACGCGCCGGGTCTGGTGGCCAGTTTCCGCGACACCACGGAACTGCGGGCCCTTTCGGGGCGCGCGGAGGTGGCGCGGGAGCGCCTGACCCTGCTGTACGAGGCGGGGGTGCGCATCGGCACGACGCTGGACGTGCGGCGCACCGCGGACGAACTGGCCCAGGTGGCGGTGGACCGGCTGGCGGACGTGGTCACCGTGGAACTCCTGGAGGCCGTGCTGCACGGCGAGGAGCCCACCGGTGCCATGCACCGGATGCGCCGCACGGCGCTGCGCGGATCGCGCAACCCCCTGCAGCCGGTGGGGGATCTGATCCGGTTCGTGGTGGCCGACACGCCGATGGTGGCGGCGCTTCGGCGGGGCAAGGCCGTACGGGTGCCGGATCTGCGGGCCGCCGAGGACTGGCGGGCCCAGGACCCGCAGGGCGCCCGCCAGGTGCTGGCCGCGGGCATCCACTCGCTGATCGCCGTGCCGCTGAGGGCACGCGGAGTGGTGCTGGGCATGGTCAACTTCTGGCGGGGCGCCGGCTCGCCGCGGTTCGAGGAGGAGGACGTCGCCGTCGCGGAGGAGCTGGGGGCCCGGGCGGCGGTCGCGATCGACAACGCCCGCAGGTACTCGCGCGAGCATGCGATGGCGGTCACCCTGCAGCGCAGTCTGCTGCCCCGGGACCTGCCGGAGCAGGACGCGCTGGAGGTGGCCTGGCGCTACCGGCCGGCGCAGTCGGGGGTGGGCGGCGACTGGTTCGACGTCATACCCCTGCCGGGGTTCCGGACGGCGCTCGTGGTCGGCGACGTGGTGGGCCACGGGCTGCACGCGGCGGTGACCATGGGGCGGCTGCGGACGGCGGTGCTCAACTTCTCCTCGCTCGACCTGCCTCCGGACGAACTGCTCGGCCACCTCGACGAGATGGTGGCCCGGCTCGACACCCCGGCGGAGGGGGCGGGCGGCGAGGGTTCCCTGGTCACCGGGGCCACCTGCCTGTACGTGATCTACGATCCGGTCGGCGGGCACTGCACCTTCTCGCGCGCCGGTCATGTCACGCCGGCCGTGGTGGACCCCGTGGGCCGGGTGGTCTTCCCCGACCTGCCGCTGTCGCCGCCCCTGGGGGTGGGCGGCCACCCGTTCGAGACGGGCGAGCTGGTCCTGCCGGAGGGCAGCCGCCTCGTCCTGTTCACCGACGGCCTGGTCGAGGACCGGCGGCGCGACATCGACGAGGGGCTGGCGATGCTCGCCACGGCGGTCGCCCACCCGGACCAGACACCGGAGGACACCTGCCGGGCCCTGATGGAGACCATGCTGCCGGAGCACCCGAGCGACGACGTGGCCCTGCTGGTGGCCCGCACCCGGCTGCTCGACCCGTCCCGGGTCGCGGTGTGGGACGTGCCGTTCGACGTCAGCGCGGTCTCCCGGGTGCGGACCCGGGTGAGCCGGCGGCTGTCGGAGTGGGAGCTGGAGGAGTCCGCCTTCGCCACCGAGCTGATCCTCAGTGAGCTGCTCACCAACGCGATCCGCTACGGCGCTCCCCCGGTGCGGGTCAGGATCCTGCTGGGCTCCACCCTGGTCTGCGAGGTGTCGGACGGCAGCAACACCTCTCCGCGGCTGCGCCGCGCGGCCACGACCGACGAGGGGGGCCGGGGCCTGTTCCTGGTCTCGCAGTTCGCGGACCGGTGGGGCACGCGCTACGTGGCGAACGGCAAGGTGATCTGGGCGGAGCAGAGCCTCGGCGGCGCCCGGCAGCCGGACGCGTCCATGCTGCTGGACCAGATGGCCTGGTGAGGGCGGGGCCCTGCGGGCGGGACGGGGTCCTCAGAGCGGCACCGGCTGACGCGCGGTGACCCCGGCGGCGCGCTATTAGACGCCGAGTCAAGTTACTGAACCGTAACCTGTCGCCCGCTACCGGCGGTAACAGCGGGTGGGTACGGTCACGTTCACTGTTCTCCGCCCGCGTGCCCGGCCTCACCCCAGGAGGTTCCCCATGCCCGCGTCCAGACGGCTGCTCGCCGTGGCCCTCGCCGCCGCCTCGTGCCTCGGCGTCCAGGCGCTTCCGGCCGCCGCGGCCACCGGCTCCGCCCCCGTGGTCTCCCGCGGCGTCACGATCCCCGAGTTCTACGACCCGCCCGCCCAGCTGCCCGCCGCCGACGGCACCCTCGTCCGCAGCGAACCGCTGCCGCTCGCCCTGAGCCTGCCCAGCCTGCACGGCCCGCTGCCGGGCCGGGCCACCCGCCTGATGTACAAGTCGACCGACGCGAACGGCGCGCCCGTCGCCGTGACCGGTGCCTACATCGAGCCCACGGCACGCTGGACGGGCGCCGGGGCGCGCCCGCTGGTCGTCGTCGCGCCGGGCACGATGGGCCAGGGCGACCAGTGCGCGGCCTCGCTCGGCCTGGAACACCCCCTGTCCCTCAACGGCCAGACCGTGTCGGTCGGCTACGAGGACCTGTCCGTCTACCGGCTGCTCGCCCAGGGCACCGCGGTCGTCGTCACCGACTACGTCGGCCTGGGCGCCACGGACCGGCTGCACACCTACGTCAACCGCGTCGACGGCGCCCACGCCGTCCTCGACGCCGCCCGCGCCGCCCGCACCGTCCATGGGGCCTCGGTCACCGCCGCCTCACGCGTGGGGCTCTTCGGTTACAGCCAGGGCGGCGGAGCGACCGCGGCCGCCGCCGAACTGCAGCCCTCCTACGCCCCCGACGTCCCGCTCGCCGGCACCTACGCCGGCGCACCGCCCGCCGACCTGACCGAGGTCACCGAGGGCATCGACGGCAGTGAACTGGCCGGCGCCCTCGGCTGGTCGCTCAACGGCTTCCTGCAGACCGACCCGGAGCTGCGCCCGATCGCCGAGGCCCACCTCAACGCCGCCGGGAAGGCCGCCCTGGCCGATCTGTCGACCATGTGCGTGGGCGACGCGATCCTGCGCTACGGCTACGCCAGGAGCAGCAAGTGGACCACCGACGGGCAGTCCCTGAGCGACATCATCGGCGCCGATCCCACGCTCAAGGCCTTCCTCGACACCCAGCGCATCGGCAGGCTGAAGCCGGCCGGGCCGGTGCGGGTGGCCACCGGCGTCAGCGACGACCTCGTGCCGCACGGCCAGGCACGGCAGCTCGCCGTCGACTGGTGCCGCAAGGGCGCCGACGTCAGCTACGCGCCGGTCGTCCTGCCGGACGTCGTCAGCCCCCTGCTCAACCACTTCGGGCCGCTGCTCGCCGACCAGGGCACCGCGGTCTCCTGGCTCACCGACCGCCTGTCCGGCAAGCCGGCCCCGTCCAACTGCCTCACGCTGCCCGTACAGCCCTGACCGGCCCCGCACTCGCGACGGGCCGGGCCGCCCCGTCGTCTCGACGGGGCGGCCCGGCCCGTGCGGGCACCGCGCGCGGGTCACAGGGCGCCGCGGCTCCTGCGGCGCCAGGTGAGGTACGTGCCCGTGGCACCGGCCGCCAGCAGCGCGCCCGCGCCGACGCCCACCGCCAGCACCGTGGAGGAGGGGCCGGTGTCGGTGGTCGCGGCCGCGCTCTCGAAGGCCGGGCCGGGGGTGATGGACGTCTTCACGGGCGCCACGGAGCGGATCGGTCCGACCGACCTGACCGAGCCGTCGCGGTTCAGCAGCACCTGTTTGCGGTTGGGGTGACGGAAGTCGAACATGCCGGTCAGCGGGCCCGCGGTCGCGTCGAAGGAGTGGTCACCGATGCGCCCGGTGTGCCAGTTGTCCTCGATGAAGCGGATGATCGACGCCTGGTCGGTCTGGGTGTGGTCGACCTTGTTGACCGTGCTGTACGGGGAGATGACCAGCAGCGGCTGGCGCGTGCCGGGGCCGCACCGGTCCTGGTAGCCGCCGGCCGCCTTGGGGCCGGCCTGGCAGGCGGGGCTGTCGGTGGCCTTGCCGTTGGAGCCGACCGAGGTGTCCGTCGAGCCGTTGCGCACCTGGGCGTAGGCGTGGTCGTACCAGCCGTCGGAGTCGTCGTAGGCGATGACGATCGCGGTGGACTTCCACTGCGGCGAACTCTGGACGGCGTTGATCTGGTCGACCAGGAAGTGCTGTTCGTCGATGGGGTCCGAGTACCCGGCGTGGCCGTCCTGGTAGGAGGGGGCCTTGACGAAGCTGACGGCCGGGAGCCTGCCCGCCTTCAGCGCGGCGGAGAAGTCGGTCAGGTCGTAGTTGTGGTTGGCGCGCCCGTCGTGGCCGATCTCGGCGACGTCCCTGGGCGGCAGGTGGTGCGGGTTGGCCGTCGACCTGTAGTACGCGAACGGGTTGTGGTGCGGGCTGTAGTCGACGACCTGGGCGCCGCCGACGTTGGCGTGCGCCGTCTCGCACCTGGCGTACTCGCCCTGCTCGCCGCTCCACGCGGTGGTGGGCCGGAAGCCGCCCTGGAACCAGCCCCAGCTGACGTGCCGCCGGTTGAGGAGGTCGCCGATGTTGCGGCCCTTCATCACCGCGAGCGCGTTGCGGCTGGTGTGGTTCTTGCCGGAGCAGTCGTCGAAGGCGGGGTCCGGGTCGTTGATCATCGTGCCGACGCCGTTCGCGTCGGGCGACTTGACGGTGTACGGGTCGGGCGTGGACGTCTGCTTCGGGTTCTCGGTGCCGGAGGCCGGGTCGACGGAGATGATGCCGTGCGTCTGGCCGGAGACCAGGTTGATGGCGCCGGGTGTGGAGGGGCCGTAGTTCGAGCCGAAGGAGCGGTCGCTCAGGGCGTAGTGCTGGGCGTAGTTCCACATGGCGGTGACGGTGTTGCCGTCGTAGTAGTCCATGACCAGGCCCGGCTCGCCGAACAGGCCGCCGCTGCACTTGCCGACCTCGGTGTTCTGCACGAACTGGTCGGCCCTGCCGCCGTTGTAGGCGTACTGCTCGGGCCCGTAGGAGTGGTTCTGGTCGCAGGTCACGGCCTGCTGCGGGGTGAGCCGCTTGGGGGCGTACTGGTTGGGGTTGTTCTCCAGCAGCCCGGCGTGCGCCAGGGTGTCGATGTCCTTCGGGGTCTTCCTCGACGCGGTGAACTTCGTGCCGTCGGTGTTGGCGGCCTTCGGGTAGGTGGCGAAGTAGTGGTCGAAGGAGATGTTCTCGTCGAAGAGGACGACGACGTGCTCGATGGGGGTCGCGGTCGCTCCGGGCCCGCCGTGCCCGCCGTGCCCGGCGGCCCAGCCGGGGGCGGCCGCGCCCAGGACGGTGAGCGCCGCGGCGCCGGCCAGCGCCCCCAGCCTCCGCGTCGTTGCTCGTCTTCCCCTGCTGGCCATGTGGGTCCACCTTCCGGGCAGGATCGTGCTGCGGTCTACGGGCCGGGACGCGCCGCCGGCCCGGCGGAGGGGCCATGATGACGCCCGGATGAACACCGGGTCAGGCAATCCGAGTCAATTCTTGACCGTGTATTGACCGAACGGGGGAGCAAATCACGCCTAATCGATCAGGGATCAGCTCAGGAGTGCACGTCCGTACCAGTCCTGCGCGTCACGGACGCCGGGCAGGGCGAAGAAGTACCCGCCGCCGAACGGCTTGATGTAGTCGGTGAGCGGCTCGCCCTCCAGGCGCTTCTGCACGGTCTCGAACTGGCGGGCGAGGTCCTGCTGGTAGCAGCAGAAGAGCAGGCCCATGTCGAGGTTGCCGTTGGTGTCCATGCCGCGGTCGTAGTTGTAGGCGCGGCGCAGGATGCGCTGGTCCTCGGTGGCGGCCGTGCGCGGGTTGGCGCGGCGGATGTGCGCGTCCAGCGGGATGACGTCGCCCTTGGGGTCGTCGGCGTAGTGCGGTGTGTCGTGCTCGAGGTCGCCGTCCAGGGGCGCGCCGGACTCCCGGGCCCGGCCGAACATGCGCTCCTGCTCGGTGAGGGAGACCCGGTCCCAGAACTCCACCAGCATCCGGATCAGCCGGACCACCTGGTAACTGCCTCCGGTCGCCCAGGCCGGTTCACCGCCGCCCCTGCCCACCCAGACCAGGCGGTCCATCTCCCGGACGTCACCCGCGTCCGGGTTGGCCGTGCCGTCCTTGAAGCCCATCAGGTTGCGCGGGGTGCCGGCCGGGCGGGGCGGTGAGGAGAAGCCGTCCAGCCGCCAGCGCACCTGGAGGCCGCCGCGGGTGTGCCGGGCGATGTCCCGCAGCGCGTGCAGGACGGTGTCCGGGTCGTCGGCGTGCAGGTGCAGGCTGAGGTCGCCGTGGCACCAGTCGGGTCTGAGGTCGTCGTCGGGGAAGGACGGCATGGCCGTGAGCCGGCGGGGGCGCAGGGCGCTCAGGCCGAAACGGTCGTCGAAGAGCGCGGCACCGACGCCGACGGTCACGCCCAGCGCACCGGAGGGCAGCCGGCCGCCCAGGATCCCGGAGTCGGCGGGCGGCCCGGTGATGCCGGCCGGCTCGGGCGTACCGCCACAGGCCAGGAAGCGGGCGCGGCCGGTCAGGGTGCGCAGGAGGTCGGTCAGCTCCCCGCGGCCGGCGGCGGTGACGTCGAAGGCCACGAAGACGGTGGTGCGGCGGGGGGCGGCGAGCACCGACTGCTGGTGCGGGCCGTGGAAGGGGACGACGGCGGGCAACGCGGGCCCGGCCGGCCCGGCGGCGAGGTCCGCGCCGGTGCCGGACGCCGCCGCGCCCCCGGAGGCGAGTCCGGCGCCGGCCAGGGCCGCTCCCCGCAAAAACCGCCGCCGGGCCACACCGCCCCGGGCGGCCGCAGGCCCGGCCGGCACCGCGGGACCGCGGCCGGCCGCCTCGCGAGCCGGTGCGGCCCTCCCGTCCCTGTCCCGCTCGTCCTCGCCCCGTCTCTCGGACACCACCCGTGCCTCCTCGCTCCCGTCCCGTCCCCGCGCCTGCTCCGCCCGCCCCCGTGGCACCCGCTCGCCTCCCGGGTGTCCGGCCGGGCTCACGACGTCCTCCGGGGGTCGCAGAGTGTGGCCACGGAGGCCAGCCGCTCCACCAGGTCACCCAGCACGGCGTCGGTCCGCTCCCGCTGCGTGCGGCTCAGCCGGTCCAGAGGCGTCCACCGCTCCCCGTGCCGCAGGCCGTCGAGGAGGGTCCGGGCGCGTTCCGTCACGCGGTCCAGCTCCGGCAGAGCGGCGTAGCGGGTGGCGAGCAGCGGGCGCAGCCGGGACAGGACGGCGCGGGTGCCGTCGAGGTTGGCGCGGGCGGTGGCGAGGCTGGTGCCGCTGCCGTAGTCGGTGCGGCCGGTCAGCTCGAACTGGACGGTGTTCTCCAGGATCTCGTGCGCCCGCAGGCCGAGCTGGGCGGGGTCCATGCGGGCCTGGGACCAGGTGTCGCGCAGCGCGGTGAGCGCCCGTACCAGGGCAGCCGCCGGGGCCCGCAGGGTCCGCGCGCGCTCGCCGTGCCACAGCCCGTACTCGATCCGGTGGAAGCCGGTGAAGGACGGGTCGTGGACGCCGCCGGGCAGTCCGGCGTCGGTGCCGTTGATCCGGGCGTCGGCGTCGCCGAAGGCGTCGTAGGCCGCTCCGAGCCGCTCGTACTGCAGGTGCGCCGGCAGCCAGGCCGTACGGGCCCCGCCGAGGTCGCCGCCGTCGATGGCGTCCCGCAGCCGGCCGGTCAGCCGCACCGCTTCGTCCAGCCCGCCCGCCACCCACTTCTGGTAGTCGATCGCCGGGGGGATCAGGTCGTGCTGGGTGACCGCCGCCGCGGCCGGGCCGCGGGCCCCGCGGCCGACCCGGACCGTCGGTCCGGTCACCGCGTCGGCGTCCTCGGGCACGCACCGGAACACGTACGCGCCCTTGCCGACGCGGACGGTCAGGGGCCGGGTGGTGCCGGGGCCGATGCCCTCGACCTCCCCGTACACGGCGTGGGTGCCCGGATCCTCCAGGTAGACCTCGACGGCCCGGTCGGAGACGTTGTGGAGGTCGAAGACGCGCAGGCCGGGCACCGGCTCGTCCCAGCCCCGTCCGCAGCGGCCGGCCGACACCTCGACGGCGGTGTGCGCCACCGTGCCGGCCGCGGCGCCCGTGCGGCCGGACGCCCGAGTGAACGCCAGCACCCCGGCGACCCCGAGCACCAGTGCCAGCAGCAGCGCCGTCCCGATCGCGGCGACCGGCCTGAGCCGTCGTACGCCCGAGCCGGGCACCCGCATTCCGGTCCTCCCCAGGTCGAACCCCGCGTGATCGCGTCCGGGACCGCATCATGCCGGACGACGGCCACCACCCTGGCAGACGGCCGGGAAAACCGGTACCCGCGGGTTTCCCGAGGTGCGCGGGCGTGTCGCCGCGGTGCACTGTGGAGGCGTGAGTGCCGGGCGAGGAGGCTTCAGCGGTCGCGGGCAGCCGGGGCAGCCGGGACATGTGCTGCTGCTCGTCGCGGCCGTGCTCGTCCTCCTCATCACCGTGTCCGACATCGTGACCCCCACCGACATCCACCTCGGGCCGCTCCTGGTGATCGCTCCCGCGATCACCGCGTGGGCCGAGGGGCCGTGGACGACGGGGTGCGTGGGGGCGCTGTCGGTGGCGGCGCAGGCGTTCATCGGCTGGCACACCCACACGCTCCTGTCGCGGAACGTGATCGTGCAGGTGATCTCGCTGGTGGTGCTGTCCGCGCTGATCGTGGCGCTGTCCGTGGTCCGCGACCGGCGCCGCCGCGAACTGGCGCAGGTCCGTTCGGTCGCCGAGGCCGCGCAGCGCGTCCTGCTGTGGCCGCTCCCGGACCGGCTGGGGTCCTTGGAACTGGCCTGCCTGTACCTGGCCGCGGAGGACGAGGCGTCGATCGGGGGCGATCTGTACGCCGCCGCCCGGACCGGGCGGGGCGCCCGGCTGCTCATCGGTGACGTGCGCGGCAAGGGCCTGCCCGCGGTCGGGGAGGCGGCCCTGGTGCTCGGAGCGTTCCGTGAGGCCGCCCACCACGACACCGCCCTCCCCTCGCTCGCCGCGTCCCTGGAGCGCAGCGTCATCCGGTACCTCACCGACTTCGAACCGGAGGAGGAGTCCGGGGAACGCTTCGTGACCGCGCTGCTGCTGGAGGTCCCCGACGACGAACCGGTCGTGCGGATGACCAGTTGCGGCCATGTGGCGCCGCTGCTGCTCGGGCGGGACGAGGGGCACGTCGGCGTCGCGGACCTCGATCCCGCTCCCCCGCTCGGGGTCGGGCTGACCGACGCCGACGGCTCCACCGTCGACGAGCTGCCCTTCGGTGCCGGCGACACCCTGCTGCTGTACACCGACGGCGTCATCGAGGCGCGCGACCGCAACGGCGTCTTCTACCCGCTGGCGGAACGCACCTCGCGGTGGGCCGGCTGCGCCCCCGGCGTGCTGCTCGACCACCTCCGGCGCGATCTGCTCGCGCACACCGGCGGGCGCCTCGGTGACGACGTCGCCCTGGTGGCGGTCCGCCGGGTGCCGTCCGCGCCTGCCGGCTCCCGCGTCGCCCGCGCCCTGCGCGGCGCCTGCCCGGACGGCGCACCCGCCGCACGCGCCTGACCCCGGCGGACCGGAACCGGCGCACCCGCCGCACGCGCCTGAGCCGGGCGGACCTGAGCCGGCACCCTCGGGAGTCCAGCGGGCGTTCTCACGGGCCGGAGCGGACATCCGCCCGAGCCGGCGCGGGCGTTCCGAGCCGGGCGGGCGTTCCGAGCCGGGCGGGCGTCTTGCATGGCCGGAGCCGGCAACCGTGACGCACCGGAGCCCGGCGGACGTGACGCACCGGAGCCGGGCCCAGAGGAACGGACCGGGCGCGGTGGCCCCGCCGGACCGTCTCCTGGTCCGGCAGAACTGCCCGCTCGTGCAGGCGATCGAACCGGCCCTTTCCAATATGATCACCAAAGCTCGTATAGTGACCGACAGTTGACCTCACGTGTCACCTGCCACCAGCCAGGCCCTGCCCAAGGACCCGACCGAGGGCCGCTCTCGACCGAGCGGCGGCCGCCCGAGGACCCGATTGATGACCGCGCCCACGCCTCACGGCGAGCGACCCACCGTCCGCAAGCTCCTCCCCCTTCCCGCGCTCACCGCCGTCGTGTCCGTCGCCGCGGTCGCGGGAGCGGTCTCGGCGGCGCCCGCCTCGGTACGCACCCCGCTCGCCTGGGGGGCGGGCGCGGCGGCCGTCGTCCTGGTGGTCGCCGTGTTCCTGGCCGTACGCGCTGCGCAGACCGCGCGGATCGCCCGGCGCCGGCTGCACACCGCGACCCAGGACGTCGAGCGCCTGGCCCAGGAGCGCTACCGGGTGGTGGAGGAGGCGCAGCGCGAACGGCAGCACCTCGTCGACGAACTGGCCCGCCAGCGCGCCGAGTTCGCGCAGTCCTTCGCGCACGAACGGGCCCGGCTCGAAGACGCCGCCGCGCGGGAGGCCGACCGCCTCCAGCAGGAGAACGCCCGGCTGCGCGGCGAGCTGGAGCGGGCCGGCCGGGCCCGGGACGCGGCGATCTCCGCGACCTCCAACGCGGCCGGCCGCATGCAGGCGCTGACCACCGCCATGCTCGCCGACCTGCGGGCCATGGAGGAGCGCCACTCGGACGAGGAGGTCCTCGCCGACCTGCTCCACCTGGACCACCGTACGGCGCAGGCCGGCCGTCTCGCCGACTCGGTCGCCGTGCTCACCGGTGCCCGTTCGGGGCGCCGCTGGGCGCGGCCCATCGCGATGGAGTCGATCCTGCGCGGCGCGCTGGGCCGCATCAGCGCCTACCGCCGGGTGCGGGTCCACGCGACGAGCGAGACCGCGGTCGCGGGGCACGCCGCCGAGGGTGTGATGCACGCGCTCGCCGAACTCCTCGACAACGCCGCCAACTTCTCCCCGCCGACGTCCGAGGTGCACGTCTACGTCGAGGAGGTGCCCGCCGGGGTCATCCTCTCCGTGGAGGACAGCGGCCTGGTGATGGGCGAGATCCAGCTGCGCCGTGCCGAGCAGGCCGTCTCGGGCGACGTCTCGGAGCTGGGCGGCCTCACCGGCACCCGGCTCGGGCTCGCCGTCGTGGGCCGTCTGGCCCGCAAGTACGGCCTCAAGGTGTCCTTCCGGCCGTCCGCGCGGGGCGGCACGGGGGTGCTGATGCTCGTCCCCCAGGAGATTCTCACCAGCCCCGTCGCCTCCTCCGCGCGGCCCGCGGGCCCCCCGGCGCTGGACACCCGCGAGGACACCGGGGACACCGTCCAGGACGGCCGGCGGGCGCTGCCCGCCGGAACCCGGGCCGCCGCGCCCGCCGGCGGTTCCGGCGGCCCCGCGCCCGTGCACGAGAGCGTGCCCGACGGCACGGACGGCGAGACGGCCGAGCGGCCCGTCGCGGGACTGCCCAAGCGGCGCAGGGGCCGCACCCTGGCCGAGGCCGAGCGGGCCCGCTCGGCGTCCGGCGCCCCGGCCCCGCGGCCCGCGCCCGCCGCCGAGGACGCCAAGGCCCGCGTCGCCCGCTTCAGCAGCTTCCGGCAGGCCGTGCGCGCGAACACCGGCGCGGCGGCCGCCGCCACGCCGCCCGACCCGACCACCGGGCCGTCGTCCGCCCAGGGCGACGCCGACGCCCCGGCCGCACCGGCCGGCTCCCCGTCCCACCCCACCGCGCACCCGGAAGGCGACCCCACTTCATGACCGGCCAGACCACCGCCGACGACCAGCTCACCTGGCTCCTGGAGGGCCTGTTGGAGCGGACCCCGGGCGCGCGGCACGCGCTCGTGCTGTCCCGCGACGGGCTGAAGCTGTGCCGCACTCCCGAGCTGACGGTCGACCAGGCCGACCAGCTCGCGGCGATCGCCGCCGGCATCCAGTCGCTCTCCCACGGCGCGTCCGCCGAGTTCGGTGACGGCAGCGGGGGCGTGCGCTCGGCGATGACCGAGTTCTACGGCGGTGTGCTGTTCATCGTGGAGGCCGGTGAGGGCGCTCATCTGGCGGTCGTCACCACCGAGGACGCCGACGCCGGACTCGTCGGGCACAACATGAGCGAGCTGGTGGAGCAGCTCGGCGAGTACCTGACCGCCCGGCCCCGCACGTCATGAGCAGGCCCGGCAGGGACGACGCCCCGGACCGCCTGTACACCATCACCGGCGGGCGCACCAGCTCCGGCCCCGACAACCCCTTCGACCTGGTCACCCTGGTCGTGGCGGAGTCGCAGCCGGCGCCGGGGATGCAGTCGGAGCACGCCGCGATCCTGCGGCTGGCCGAGTCCCCCACGGCCGTGGTGGAGATCGCCGCCGAACTGCGGCTGCCCGTGAGCATCACCAAGGTGCTGCTGTGCGACCTGCTGGCCGCGGGCCGCGTCAGTGCCCGCCATCCGCGCAAGGCCGCCGTTTACGACCCCGACATCCTGGAGCAGGTGCTCGTTGGACTCCGCAACCTCTGACGCCCGCACCCCGTTGGGTGCCTCCGCCGACAACGGTCTGAAGATCGTGGTCGTGGGCGGTTTCGGCGTCGGCAAGACCACCCTGGTCCGCTCGGTCAGCGAGATACGTCCCCTCAACACCGAGGAGACCATGACGCAGGCGGGCGAGGCGATCGACGACGTCAGCGGGGTGCGCGGCAAGACCGCCACGACCGTCGCCTTCGACTTCGGCCGCATCACACTGGACGCGCACAACGTGCTGTACCTGTTCGGCGCGCCCGGGCAGGAGCGGTTCTGGTTCCTGTGGGACCGGCTGTTCTCCGGGACGCTGGGTGCGGTGGTGCTCGTCGACACCCGCCGGATCGGCGACTCCTGGTACGCCATCGACCGGCTGGAGCACCACGGCACCCCGTTCATCGTGGCCTGCAACGACTTCGGCGGGCCCGCCCACCCGCACGCCGAGATCCGCGACGCGCTCGACCTGGATCCGCAGGTGCCGCTGGTGGACTGCGACGCCCGCTCCCGGGAGTCCAGCAAGCAGGTGCTGATCACCCTCGTGCAGCACCTCAAGGACCACTACGCCGGACAGGCCGCCGGGCCGGCGGCCCTGCCCCGACAGGAGTTCGTGTGACGACCCCCGACGCCGTCCCGCTCAGCGGCCCCCGGTTCCAGACCGAACCCGCCGTCCTGTACCGGGAGATGCGGCGCGACCACGGCGCCGTGACACCGGTGCTGCTCGACGGGGACGTCCCGGCCTGGCTGGTGCTGGGCTACCGCGAACTGCACCAGGTGACCGGTGACCCGGTGCTGTTCAGCCGGGACTCCGACCTGTGGAATTAGTGGGAGAACATCCCCGCCGACTGGCCGCTGCTGCCCATGATCGGCCGCAAGCAGCCCTCGATCCTCTACACGGTCGGTGAGCGCCACCGCGAGCGCGCCGCGATGATCAGCAACGCGCTGGAGGCCGTCGAGCCCTCCGAACTGCGCCGCCACTGCGAGCGGTTCGCCGACGAGCTGATCGACGCGGTGTGCGCCGAGGGCGTCGCCGATCTGATCGCCGACTACGCGATGCTGCTGCCCGTCCGGGTCCTGGCCCGCCTCTACGGGTTCCCCGACGAGGAGGGCCCGGCCCTCGTCACCGCGCTGAACGACATGATCGACGGGCGGGAGCGGGCGATCGCGGGCCAGACGCACCTGGCCCGTTCCATGGCCGCCCTGCTCGCCGAGCGGCGGGAGCGGCCCGCCGATGACGTGGCCTCGCGGATGCTCGCCGACACCGGCGGGTTCAGCGAGGAGGAGGTCGCGCAGGACCTGATGGTGATGATGGCGGCCGGTCACCAGCCGACCGCCGACTGGATCGGCAACTCGCTGCGTCTGATGCTGACCGACGAGCGGTTCGCCGCCTCCCTGTTCGGCGGGCGCAACAGCGTCGCCGAGGCGATGAACGAGGTGCTGTGGGAGGACACGCCCACGCAGAACGTGGCCGGGCGCTGGGCCACCCGCGACACCCAGCTCGGCGGGCGCCGGGTCCGCGCCGGCGACCTGCTGCTGCTCGGTCTGCAGGGCGCCAACTCCGATCCCCAGGTGCGCACCCACGGTTCGGAGCTCACCGGCGGCAACAACGCCCACTTCTCCTTCGGCCACGGCGAGCACCGCTGCCCGTTCCCCGCGCAGGAGGTCGCCGAGGTGATCGCGCGGACGGGCATCGAGGTGGTGCTGGACCGGCTGCCGGACATCGACCTGACGGTGCCCGCCGCATCCCTCACCCGTCGTCCCTCGCCCTGGTTGCGGGGGCTGACCGAGTTGCCCGTGCGGTTCACTCCGACCCCTGCCCTGGGAGGCACGTCAAGATGACGACCGGCACCGAAGAAGCGACAGGCACCGACAGCACGCGCATCGCCCTCGACCCCTTCGTCACCGACCTGGACGGGGAGAGCGCCCGGCTGCGCGCCGCCGGTCCGCTGGCCGCCGTCGAACTCCCCGGCGGTGTCCCGGTGTGGGCCGTCACCCGCCACGCCGAGGCCAGGGCCCTGCTCACCGACCCGCGTCTGGTGAAGGACATCGAGGTGTGGGGCGCCTGGCGGCGAGGGGAGATCCCCGCCGACTGGCCGCTGATCGGCCTGGCCAACCCGGGCCGTTCGATGCTCACCGTGGACGGCGCCGAGCACCGCCGGCTGCGCACGCTGGTGGCGCAGGCGCTCACCCCGCGGCGGGTGGAGCGGATGCGCGAGCGCATCGAGAAGCTCACCCAGGACCTGCTCGACGAACTGCCCGCGGACGGCGGGACGGTCGACCTGAAGGCCGCCTTCGCCCACCCGCTGCCGATGTACGTCGTCGCTGACCTGATGGGCATCGAGACGGCCCTGCTGCCCCGGCTGAAGGTGCTCTTCGAGAAGTTCTTCTCCACGCAGACCCCGCCCGACGAGGTCGTCGCGACGCTGACCGAACTGGCGCGCCTGATGGGCGAGACGGTGGCCGCCAAGCGTGCGGCGCCGGGCGACGACCTCACCAGCGCCCTGATCCTGGCGTCCGAGGACGGCGACCGCCTCACCGACGAGGAGATCGTCTCCACCCTCCAGCTGATGGTGGCGGCCGGTCACGAGACGACCATCTCGCTCATCGTCAACGCGGTGGTCAACCTCTCCACGCATCCCGGACAGCGCGCGCTGGTGCTGTCGGGCCGGGCCGGCTGGTCGGCGGTGATCGAGGAGACCCTGCGCTACTCGACGCCCACCTCGCACGTCCTGATCCGGTTCGCGACCGAGGACGTGCCGGTCGGCGACAAGGTGATCCCCGCCGGGGACGCGCTGATCGTCTCCTACGGCGCGATAGGCCGCGACGAGCAGGCGCACGGGCCGAGCGCCGGCGACTTCGACATCACCCGCGAGTCCGCCACGCGCCACATCTCCTTCGGCCACGGCCCGCACGTCTGCCCCGGTGCGGCGCTCTCCCGTCTGGAGGCCGGTGTCGCGCTGCCCGCGCTGTACGCCCGTTTCCCGCGCCTGGAGCTGGCGGTGCCGGCGTCCGAGCTGCGCAACAAGCCGGTGGTGACCCAGAACGACCTGTTCGAGCTGCCGGTCCGGCTGGGCTCGTAGGGTGGGGGCGTCCCGCCGGCCCCGGCGGGACGCACGTCACCGCACCACCCGGAGAAACACCCGATGACCCATGTCGCGGACCCCGAGCGCTACAACGGCACGATGCGTTACCGGCGCACCGGACGCTCGGGGCTCGACCTGCCCGTCCTGTCCCTCGGCTACTGGCACAACTTCGGTGACGACCGGCCGTTCGAGACGCAGCGCGAGATCGCCCTGCGCGCCTTCGACCTCGGTATCACCCACCACGACCTGGCGAACAACTACGGGCCGCCCTACGGTGCGGCCGAGACCAACTTCGGCCGCCTGATGCGGCAGGACCTCGCGCCCTACCGGGACGAGCTGGTGGTCTCCACCAAGGCCGGCTGGGACATGTGGCCGGGCCCCTACGGGCAGGGCGGCGGCTCCCGCAAGTACCTGCTCGCCTCGCTGGACCAGTCGCTGAAGCGGACGGGCCTGGAGTACGTCGACATCTTCTACTCCCACCGGCTGGACGCGAGCACGCCGCTGGAGGAGACGATGGGCGCCCTGGACACCGCCGTCCGCCAGGGCAAGGCCCTGTACGTGGGCATCTCCTCCTACGACGCCGAGCGCACCCGGCAGGCCGCCGCGATCCTGCGCGAGCTGGGCACCCCGCTCCTCATCCACCAGCCGTCGTACAGCATGGTGAACCGCTGGATCGAGACGGAGGGCCTGCTGGACGCCGCCCGGGAGGAGGGCTTCGGGGTCATCGGCTTCACCGCCCTGGCCCAGGGGCTGCTGACCGGCCGCTACCTCGACGGCGTCCCCGAGGACTCGCGGGCCGCGCGGGGCACGTCGTTCGACGCGGCATGGCTGTCGGAGGACATGCTGCGCCGGCTGCGCGCCCTCAACGGCCTCGCGGCGCGCCGCGGGCAGAGCCTCGCCCAGATGGCGCTCGCCTGGGCGCTGCGCGACGAGCGGGTCACCTCCCTGGTCATCGGCGCCTCGCGGGTCGGCCAGCTGGAGCAGAACGTGGCCGCGCTGGAGAACATGGACTTCAGCGACGAGGAGCTGGCGGAGATCGACGAGTACGCCACCGACGGCGGCGTGGACCTGTGGCGCGAGGCCCGCACCGGCACGCTTTCCTGAAGCACGGCGAAGGCCCCCGCCGGGGCGGGGGCCTTCTCCCAGGAGCGTTGGGCAGGCCTTGCACCTGCATCTCCCCGCGGGAAGCGGGGTGTCTTTCCTTGGACCACCAACGCACGGACGGGCGCCGGGAGTTGCGCGTTCCGGCGGCCTGCTCGTCTCAGAGCTGCGAACAAAACGGGAGCCGGCGCCCCTTTTGTCCGCCGGTCCCAACGGTAGCCGAGACCGGCCGGCGCCGCCTCACGGGGCGCGCCCCGGTTCACCCGGACGCGCGGACGCCGCCGGCCGGCGCCCCGGTGCCGGCCGCGGCCGGGGCCGCGCGCCGCCCAGGGCGAGGGCGACCAGCCGGCCCACGTACGCGGCGTCCAGCGGGGCGCCGCTGAGCAGCACGCGTGTGAACAGCGGCCCGCTGACGGCCTCGACGAGCAGGCCCGGGTCGGTCCCGGCGGCCGGTTCCCCCCTCGCGACGCCGCTCCGGACCATGACGGCTGCGCGTTGCAATGCAAGGTGACCTGCGATAGGAATGCCGGTCGCCCGTACCGAGGAGGTCACCGCCCATGGACCGGATGCTCGCCGCCCGTCTGCACGTGCCGAGCCGCACCCTGCGGCTCGAGGAGGTGCCCCGCCCCGAGCCCGGCCCGGGCGAGGTGCTGGTGAAGGTGGAGGCGGCCGGGGTGTGCCTGTCCGACGTGCACCTGATCGACGGCACGCTCAGCCCGCTGCTCCTGCGGGGCGACACCGTGACCCTGGGCCACGAGGTGGCGGGCACGATCGCGGGGACCGGCGCGGGGGTGACCCGGTGGACGACCGGTGAGCGGGTCGTGCTGTACGCCGGGGAGACGCGCGACGGCGTCACCTGCACCCGGGGAGTGGACTACGACGGCGGCTGGGCCGAGTACGCGCTGTCCTCGGCCGACGCGCTGACGCCGCTGCCCGGCACCATCCCCTTCGAGCAGGGCGCGATCATCCCCGACGCCGTGTCCACGCCGTGGGGGGCGATCACCGTCACCGGTGCGGTACGCCCGGCCGAGGCGGTCGGCGTGTGGGGCGTGGGCGGTCTCGGGGTGCACGCGGTGCAGTTGCTGCGCGCCGTGGGCGCGTACCCGGTCGTCGCGGTCGACCCCAACCCCGTCGCCAGGGAGCGCGCCCTGGCCGCCGGGGCCGACCTCGCGCTGGACGCGGCCGACCCCGAACTGCGCGCCCGGATCCGCGCGGCCACCGGCGGGGCGGGCGTCGCGGCGGCCTTCGACTTCGCCGGTGTCCCCGCCGTGCGCGAGCAGGCCCTGTCCGTACTGGCGCCCCGGGGACGGCTCGTCCTGGTCGGCCTGACCGACAAGCCGCTCAGCGTCGGCGACGGCACCCGCTTCAGCTATCTCCAGCAGCGGATCCTCGGCCACTACGGGTCCGACATGCCGGTGGCCCTCCCGCAGCTGCTGCGCCTGGTCCAGGGCGGCCGGCTGGACTTCTCCGCGTCCGTCAGCGGCGTGCTCCCGCTGGCCGAGGCCGCGCGCGCGGTCGAGATGCTGGAGAAGAAGGAGGGCAACCCGGTGCGTCTCATCCTGCGCCCCTGACGGTCCGCCCGGCGGGGCCGCCCGGCCTGCCGAGCGCGGGCGGCAGGACCGGCGTCAGGCCGTGGGCGTCGGCCGGGACGGCGGGCGCGGGTCCCCGGGGAGCGGGCGCGGCTCCCGCGTCACCCGCCCCGGCGGCGCCCCCCGCGCCCGCCTGGGCCGGCAGGACCGGCCCGAGCAGCAGGCCGCCTCCCAGTGCCAGTACGGCCACCACCTGCCGCCCGCCGATACGCCCGACATGACCGGACAAACGCCACCTCCTGCTGTCGGCCGGGCCGTTGCGCCCGGCACAGGGAGGCTGGCAGACGCGGTGATCGCCGCGCCGGCGTGTCCCGCCCGGCTCCCACGGAAGAGGGACATCCCGGCACGAGGGTGACGGACCGGCGGACCGGCGCCGCGGCCGGCCGGGGCCGCCTCCGCGCGTGGCGCCCCGGCGGCGGGCCGCCGCGGCACACCCGGCCGCGCCGCCCCCGCCCCCGGGGCGGCCGCACCCACCGCGTGCGGCCGCTGCGCGTGGCCAGGCTCACGGATCACTGGCCTGCGCCGAACCCCCGCTTGGTGTAGGCGCACTCGGTGTAGATGTAGCCGGACCGCAGCTCGGCCGTGTCCGAGCCGGGGGACGACGCACTGCCGCCCCGCGGCTTGTGCAGGAAGTACGTCGTCCCGGGCGGCAGCGAGACGGTGCGCTGCGGGTAGTCCTTGCCGCTGTCGCTGCACGGGTGGAACCCGCCGAGGGGCAGGGTGGCACCGAAACTGTACGCGGAGCAGCTGCCGCAGCCCTTGATCGTGACGCTGCCGGTGACCGGACCCGTGTACAGGACCTCGATGTCGTCCGGACTGTCGTTCTTGATCGTCACCTGGATGCTGCCGCCGGAGTCCGTCGTCGGCAGGCGCTTCCCGGCGGCGGGGACGGTCTGCGCGATCTCCGCCGCTATGGCGATCCTGCGCGCCCTCTCCCGGTTCCGGTCGTGGGGGTGGTCGCGGACGAAGTCGTTCATGCTGCTGCGGGCCGCGGCGAAGTCGCCGTCCCGGTACTGCTGCACGCCGCAGGCGTAGGCGCCCGAGTCGGCGCCGCGCCCGGCCCGCCCGGCGTCGGAGACCAGGGCGTCGGCGACGGCCGGCGCGGTGGCCGCGATCCCGCGGATCTGCGTGCCGAGGCCGCGCAGACGGCGCACCGCGGCACAGGGTTCGTCACCGTGGACGTCCCTGGCCGCGCGGTCCACGGTGGACCTGACGGCCGGCTCGGCCTGGGCGGCCTGCTCGGAGTCCGGGAAGGTGGTGAGCAGTTCACCGAAGTGCCCGGTCCAGCCGTCCTGGCCGCCCGTCAGCTCGTTGGACCCGCAGGCGTACAGCGCGTCGGCCAGCCGTGCGTCCGGCCAGGTGGCGAGGGCGCCCAGGGTCTGCTTCGGCATGCGGTCGGGGACCGTCCGCAGGTACTTCAGCGGTTCGACGGCCTCGCAGTACTTGCGCTGCGCGTAGGCCGCGCCGACCGTGCGGTAGTAGGCCGCCATCCGGTCCGGCAGGCGACGGGCCGCGCGGGAACCCGGGTGGTCGCGGCCGAGGCCGGCGTAGACGCCCAGCGCCTCGCTGAAGCCGGGCCGCGCGGTGTCGAACGGCTGGTCCGCGCGGGCCCGGACGAGGTCGTCCGCCCCTTGGAGGCGGTCCAGGAGCATCCGCTCGGTGGCCTCGTCGCGTGCCCTGTCGTACAGCACCGCGCCCCCCGCCGGCACGGCCAGCAGCACCAGGCCCAGGACCGCCGCCAGGGCCGGCCGGCCGGGCCAGGACAGCCGCGTGCGCAGTCCCGCGACCGCGCCGTGCGCGGCCGCGATCCCGAGGAGCACGGCGTAGCCGGCGAGCACGGCGGACGGCATCCCGTCGGGGTCGGCGGGGAGTGCCACCGCCAGCAGGACGGCGGTCGCGGCCCAGCACCCCACCGCCGGCATCCAGCGGCGCAGCAGCACGTAACCCAGGCCGAGGCCGGTGAGGTTGAGCAGTGCCACCGCCAGCGCGCGCACGGCGTCCGGCTCGGCGGGCGGTACGGCCGGCGGTCCCGGCGGCATCGGTGGTACCGCGAACGCGTCGGCCGCGCCCGGAACGTCCCCGGACATGTCGGCTCCCCCCGTCACTCTCGTCCCGCATGTCGGCGATGTGAGAGTGTACGGCCAACTCACAGGAAACGGACAGGGAGTTGGGCCCTCGGCGGCTCGGCCGGGGGCTCGGGACGACCGGTCAGGGTGCCTCCGCCGGAGGGGGGTCGCCCCGCTCCGCGGGCCGGTCAGGGTGCCGCCACCAGAGGGGGTTCGCCCCAGTCCGCGGTCAGCCCCTGCCACAGCGAGCGCACCCCCGCGGCGCCGATGCGTTCGGCGAGCACCGACTCGACGACGTCGATGGTGGCCTGGGCCCGCTCGTGCACGCGCTGCCCCTCGGCCGTCCTGCGGATCAGCCGGCGGCGCGCGGAGCGCGGGTCGGGGACCTGTTCGAGCAGTCCCATGCCGATGAGCCCGTGCGCCGCCTGGTGCGCCGTCTGCCGGGTCACGCCCATGCGGCGGGCGAGTTCGGACACCGTGGTGCCCTCGCTGTCGAGCATCGCGAAGACGGACGCCTGGGCCGTCGTGACCGGCTGCTCCCCCGCGGCCTCCAGGCTCGCCAGGAGCGCGTCCTCGAACCAGCGTCTGGCCTCGGAGAACAGGTGGGGCAGGTTGGCACCGCGATGACTCATGGGTTCAGCGTACGCACCGCGCGGCGAAGTCCAGCGTGGTGGTGAAGCACCGCTCCACCCCGGCGTCGTCCAGGCCCACCCACAGGTGGTCGGCGCCCGGCACCGGCCGGAAGTCCACCGGTACCCCCGCCCGGCGCAGGGCGGCCGTGAGCCGTTCGCCCTGGGCCCGGGGCACGACGGTGTCGTCGGTGCCGTGCAGCACGAGGAACGGCGGTGCGCCGGGGGTGACATGGGCGACGGGGCCGGCGTCCCGGGCCCGCGCGGGTGCGGCGGCGGGCGCCTCGCCGATCAGCAGGGCCTCGAAGGTGGTGGGGTCGGACGCTCCGCCGGGCCCCTGTGCCCGGTCCTCGAAGATGCGGGTGAGGTCGGAGGGCGCGTACCAGACGGCGCAGCCGCGGACGGTGGCGGTGCCCCCGGGCGCGGTGAGGGCGGCCAGTGCGGCGAGGTGGCCGCCGGCGGACTCCCCCCACAGCACCGTGCGGCCGGTGTCCAGGCCGAGGTCGGCGGCCCGGCCGTGCAGCCAGCCGAGGAGGGTGTGCAGGTCGTCCCGTTGCGCGGGGTGGACGGCTTCGCCGCTGAGCCGGTAGTCGGGGCAGACCACGGCGAACCCGGCCCGGACCAGCCGGGCGAACGGGCCGGGCGACCAGTGCCGGAACCGGGGCCCGAGGTCGTCGCGCAGGCCGGTGCGCCAGGCGCCGCCGTGCACGAAGACGACGACGGGTACGGGACCGGCGGCCGCTTCGGGCAGCCACAGGTCCGCCTCCAGCGGGCGGCTGCCGTCGGGCACGGCGTAGACGGCGCCGCGCAGCAGCCGCACCCCCTGGCCGGGGCGGGCGGCCACGGGCAGCGGCAGGCGGGCCGGGCCCGGCGGCGCGAGCAGTTCCGGCGGGAAGACGGGCCGGCCGCAGGAGGGCGGCCGGGACGGCGGGCCGGCGGGCGCGACCGGGCGGGGCGGGCCGGGGGGCGTGGTGGGCTGTCCGGGGTCGGGCATGGGGCGTGGTGCTCCTGGGTCAGCGGGCCAGGCGCGGCAGCAGGGTCCGCGCGTTGGACGTGGTCAGGGTCCGCCAGGTGGTGCCGTCCACGGGGGCGGGCTCGGTGTCGAAGGACGCGGCGTGGGCCTCGGCGGCGGCGGCCGGGGTCCAGCAGTAGTCGCTGCCGTACAGCAGCCGGCCGGGGTCGGCGAGGCCCAGCAGGGCCCGCGCCTGCCGGGGGAAGGCGGGCCCCGCCAGGTCGTAGTACAGGCGGCGCAGTTGCGCGACGGCGTCCGGCGGTGCTTCGTCGCCGGGCGTGAACAGCCGCATGAACCCGTTGATCCGGTCGGCCAGGACGGGCAGCGCGCCACCGCAGTGCGGGACGACGACCCGGAGACCGGGGTGGCGTTCCAGGGTGCCCGCGAAGAGCAGGTCGGTGACGGTGCGGGCGGTGTCGAAGACGAACTCCACCATGGGGCGGGGGCGGCCGAGCGCGGACTGCTGCCAGCAGACCGGCGAGGTGGGGTGGAGGAAGACCACGGCCCGGCGCCGGCCCAGTTCCGCGAAGACCGGCTCCAGGCGCGGATCGCCGAGGTAGACGCCGTGGGCGTTGGTCTCCAGGACCACTCCGTCCGCGTCCAGTACGTCGAAGGCGTACGCGATCTCGGTGAGGGCGCCGTCGGTGTCGGGCAGCGGCAGGGAGGCGAACAGGCCGAAGCGCCCCGGGTGGTCGCGGACGATCCGGGCGCCGTCCTCGTTGACCTCGCGGGCCAGTGCGCGGGCGGCCGCCGGGTCGCCGAAGAAGACGCCGGGCGAGGAGACGGACAGCACGGCGGTGTCGATGCCGCTGCGGTCCATCAGCTCCAGGTGGGCGGCGGCCGACCAGTGGGGCCAGGCGGGCACGCCGTCGGGCCGTTCGTGACCGGCCGCCCGTGCCTGGCGGATGTAGGAGCCGGTGACGAAATGAGCGTGGACGTCGACGAGCCCGGGGCGGCCGGCGGCGCCCCCCGGCGGGCTCAGGGGAAGCGGGCCGGGGTGTTCGGCGGGTGTGCGGGGACGGTCCGTGGATGTGCCGGGGTGTTCGGCGGGGGTGCCGGGGCGGTCAGCGTGCAGGGGGGTCACTCCTCATCGGATGCGGTCCTCGTGTTCCTCGGGAACGGTCCCCATGGGGTGCCGTCCTGTTCCGGTGCGGCCGGGGGACGGTGGGCGGCGGAGGCCGGGGCCGGCGTGGCGCGCCGGGCGCGCAGCCGGGCGCGGGCCGCGCAGGTGGCCCGCTCGCCCAGGACGATGCCGGACAGCCCGGTCAGGCCGAGCAGGGGCGGTGCGGGCGACTTCACGCGGACCGCCGTGTACGCCGCCCCGACCAGGACTCCGGCCGGCAGGGCCTTGACGTAGGGCACGGCGGTCAGCTCCCGGTGCGCCACTCGTGGTCGGGCAGGAAGGTCACGTCGTACCGCTGGGGCACGGTGGCGAACTTCTCCGGCGCGGGGACGAACGGCCGGGCGGGGAGCGTGAGCCCGTCGGTGGGCGTGCCCAGGTTCTCGAAGAACCGCTCGAAGGTCCCGCCCGGCCCGGCGGCGACGCCGACGATCTGGGTGTGGTGCCGCTCCATGCGGTAGGCGTGCGGGCAGTTCTTCGGGACGAAACCGAAGTCGCCGGAGGTGAGCAGCTTCTCCTGCTGTTCGCCCTCCAGGTCCTCGACGAACAGCCGGACCGCCCCCTGGGTGACGAAGAAGACCTCGTAGGTGCCGGGGTGCGAGTGGGCCGGGATGATGTCTCCCTTCGGTCCCTCGCAGGTGAAGAAGTTGAACGTGTTCTCCGTCTGCTCGCCGCCCGCGTAGACCGTGACCAGATCCCCGAACAGGTGGGCCCGGTCGCCCATGCCCTTCTCGATGACATACGGCTTGCCCGGCTCGGGCGGGATGAAGGAGCGGGTCCGGTACTCCGTGGCGTACTCAATGGTCATGCGACACCTGCCTTCCGGGTGGGCCGGCCGCCTCGGCCAGCCATGTCAGGCTACCTGACATAGCCGACGGCGCCACCCCTCGCGCGGCTCTCCTCCTGACCCCCCTCGCATGAGCCGGACGCATGATTTCCTGAATCTTCAGGCATTGGACGCATGTGTCCTCCGTGATCGACCCTGGAGGACAAGACATCTGCCCCCTGCCCGCAAGGAGTCGATCGGTCCATGAAGGCGTCGCGCCGCGTCCCGCTCACCCCGCTGCCCGTCTCGGCGGCAGCCCGGGGAGCCGTCGCGCTCGCCCTGCCGCTGCTCGCCGGAGTGGCCTCCGGGCACGTGGTTCCCGCGGTCCTCGCGGCCATCGGTGCGCTGTGGGGAGTGAGCCAGGACGGCGAGGACCCCTACCGGCTGCGGGTCCGGCGGCTGGCCTGCACGGGCGCGGCCGCCGCCCTCGGACTGCTCGCCGGTGAACTCGCGCTGCGCAGCGGCCGGCCGGGCGCCGTCACCGTCTGCCTGGTCGCCGTCGCCCTGCTCGCGGGCGCCGTCAGCCTCCGCGGGCCGCTCGCCTCCGTGGCCGGGCTGCACCTCCTGCTCGGTGCGACCGTGGGCGGCGGCATCCCGGTGCCAGGCCCCTGGTGGCAGGCCCCGCTCGCGCTGCTCACCGGGGTCGGCCTCGTGGCCGTCCTGTCCACGGCACCCTGGCTGTGGCGGCGGCACGCCATCGAGCGGGCGGCCGTCCGCGCCGTGTACGGGGCCGCCGCCGAGGCACTGGAGGCGGCGGGTTCCCCCGGGGCCGAGGCCGCGCGCAGGCGGCTGACCTCCGCCCTCGACGACGCCCACCGGGTGATGGGCCGCCACCTGACCGGCCGCGTCCGTCCCGGTACGGAGCTGAGCGCGCTGCGCACCGCCTTCGACACGGCGCTGCGGCTCGGCGAGGTGACCTCGGCCCTGGTCTGGGAGGGGCGTCCGCTGCCGCACTGGGCCGTACAGGTGCCGCAGGCGACGGCCGCCCGGCTGCTGCCGCCGGCCGGAAGGACGGCGCCCCGCGCACCGGGTTCGGCCCCCGTACCCGCCCCGGGTCCCGACGCGGTCCCGGCCCCGGTCACCGCCCCGGCGTGCGGAGGGGACGGCGGGCCGGACTCGCCGGGACTTCGGGCGCTCGCCGGCCTGTGCGCGCAGACCGAGCCGCCGGCCCGCGCGGAGGGGACGGCGGCACGTCTCCCGGCGCAGCCCTGGCACGGCCGGGCGGCCCAGGTGCGCTACGCCGTGCTGCTCACCGCGTGCGTGCTCGTCGCCCAGCTGTGCGCGGGGCTGCTGCACGGTCCGCGCGGATACTGGCTGCCGATGACGGTGGCCTTCGTGTACAAGCCCGACTTCGGGCCCGTGCTGCGCCGGGCGCTGCACCGCTGCGCGGGAACGGTCGCCGGGGTGGCCGCCATCGGCGCGGTGACGCTGCTGACGAGCGACACCTACGTCCTCATCGGCGCCGTGGCCGCCTTCGGCGCGCTCATGGCCGTCGGAGTACGCCACCACTACGCGCTCGCCACGACCGCTCTGACCGCCGTCGTCCTCGTCCTGGTCGACCTGCTCGGCGACCACCGGGCGCTGTACTCGGCCCGCATCCTCGACACCGCCCTGGCCGCGGCCGTCGTCCTCGTCGCGCACTTTGCGCTGTGGCCGGACTCCGCGCGGGGCCGTGCCCTGGCCCGGACCGAGGCCGCCCTGGCCGCCGCCCGCCGGTACGCGGATCTGGCCCCCGGCGCCGCACCCGCCCAGCGGCACGCGCTGCGCCGCGGCGCCTACCACCGGCTCGCCGAGGCCCGGCGGGCGCTCGCCCACGCCCGGCTCGAGCCGGGACGGCCCGGCCGCGGGCCGGCCGCCCCGGCCGGCCTTCCCGGCCTGGAGGACGCCGTGACCGAGGCGGAGCGGCTCTGCGACGCCGTCAGCGCGCGCAGCCTCGGTTCCGCGACGGCCGCCTCCGCCCTCCGTGCTCCTCGCTGCACAGTGGCGGGTGCGATGGGAGGATGAGCACGATGGATCTCCAGGTGCTGCGTGCGTTCCAGGCGGTGGCCGAGGGCCTCACGGTGACGGAGGCCGCCGCCGACGCCCGTGTCACCCAGCCCGCCCTGTCGCGGGCACTGCACCGGCTGGAGGACGAGGTGGGCGCGGAACTGCTCCAGCGGGTCGGCCGGGTACTGCGGCCGACCCCGGCCGGGCGCGTGTTCAAGGAGTACGTCGACACCGCCCTCGACGCCTGCGACCGCGGGCGGCGGGCGGTGGCCGAGGCCGTCGACCCGGAGGCGGGCGTGGTGTCGCTGGCCTTCCTGCACACGCTGGGCACCTGGCTGGTGCCCCGGCTCGTCACCGGGTTCCGCGAGGCGCTCCCGCAGGTCCGTTTCGAACTGCACCAGCACGAGGAGAACGGCCTGGTGCAGCACCTCCTGGCCGGCACCGCGGACCTGGTGATCACCAGCGGGGACCCGGAACATCCGCTGATCACCTGGCGGCGGCTGCTGGTCGAGCCGCTCTGGCTGGCCGTACCCACCGGGCACCGCCTCGCCCGGCGCGGCCGGGTCCGGCTTGCCGAGGTCGCCGAGGAGCCCTTCATCCTGCTCAAACCGGGCTACGGGCTGCGCAGCGTCACCGAGTCCCTGTGCCGTCAGGCGGGTTTCGCCCCGCGGGCCGGCTTCGAGGGCGAGGAGGTGCACACCCTGCGCGGGCTGGTCGCGGCCGGCCTCGGCGTGTCCCTGATCCCTTCGTCGCCGGACGCGGCGGCGACACCGGACTTCCCCATCCGGTACCTGGAGATCACCGATGTGCACGGCGCCCGTGACATCGGCATCGCCCGGCTCACCGGCCGCACCCTGCCGCCGGTGGCGCGGCGCTTCCTCGACCACGCGCTGCGGTCGACGGCCGTCGCGGCCGGCACGGAAAAGTGAGGGCGTCCCGTGGCCCGGCGCCGGCCGCCCCACCCGGCCGGCCGTCGCGTCGGGGCGGCCGCCGCCGGCACCCCGGTCCGTGCCGCGGCCGCCGTCCGCACCCCGGTCGCCCCCGCGGCCGCGGTCCGTGCCCCCGCCCCCGCCTCCGCCCCTGCGGCGGACATGCCCATGCCCGGAGCAAGGGGCCGGACCGGGCGGGGCCGCCCGGCGCGCTGGTGGTCCGGCCGAGCCCGTCGGGAGTTCCTGTGAACAGGCCGCCCGAGTCATGGCGCGTGGACCGCCTCCCCCGGACGGCCCACACGTTCGCGCGCGCCCGCGTGCGCGCGTCCGGTGCTTGCGCGGGCTGCCGCCCGGCGGCCGGGCTGTGCGGGAGCGAACGGTGAGGCGGCCGCTCCGCGGCGGGCACTGCGCCTCCCGCACGGCGCGCGCGGGAGGCGAGCGGCCCCGCCTGCCCGCGCCGCCGCCCTGGCTGCGCTGGCTGCCGGTCGGCTACCTCGCGGTCGTCCTGGCCATCGAACCGGTCACTCCGGTGGACTGGCCGGTGAGTTTCCTGCTCATCGCGCTGCCACTCGTCGCGGCCTACTCCTACGGGCCCTGGGCGGTGGCCGTCGTCACCGTTTTCGCCATCGTGTTCGAAGGCGTGCTGGCGGGCACCCCGTGCTGCGCCGGCCGGTCCGTGGGCTACCTGTGGGACCGCCATTACGTCGCCAACTACGTCTGCACCTCGCTGGTCGGTGTGCTGGGGACGATCCTCGCGGTGCACCGCACCCGCCGTGAACGCACGCTGGCCACGGTGCGCACGGTGGCGGAGACCGCGCAGCGGGTGTTACTGCGCCCGGTCCCCCGCCGGCTCGGCCAGGTCGCCGTGGAGACCCTCTACCTGTCCGCGGCGGCGGAGGCACGCATCGGCGGCGACCTGTACGAGGTGGTGCCGACGGCGTTCGGGGTCCGGCTGCTGGTGGGCGACGTCCGCGGCAAGGGGCTGGTGGCCGTCGAGACGGCGGCGACCATGCTGGGCGCCTTCCGTGAGGCCGCCCACGACGAGACGGACCTGACCGGCGTCGCCCGCCGCATGGAGCGGAGCATGAGCCGCCACGCCGCGCAGTTGCCCGGCGGTGAGGCGGCGGAACGCTTCGTCACCGCGGTGTTCGCGGAGATCCCCGACCACGAGCCGGTCATCCGCATCGTCAACTGCGGTCATCCGCCCCCGCTGATCATCAAGGAGGGCGGGGTGGCCGAACTGCACGCGACCGACCCGTCCCCGCCCATCAACCTGGGGGTGCTGATCGGTGACGGCTACCACCAGGACGTGGAGCCGTTCAGGCCCGGCGACCAGCTGCTGCTCTACACCGACGGCGTCACCGAGACCCGGGATCCCGGCGGGGCCTTCTACCCGCTTGCCGAGCGGGTCGGCCCCTGGGTCGGCCTCGCGCCCCGGGAACTCCTCGACCGCCTGCACGAGGACCTGCTCGCCTACAGCGGAGGAAACCTCGACGACGACATCGCCGCGCTCGCCGCGTACCGCCTGCCCGGCGACTCCCGTTCCTGACCCGCACCGCCCACCGGGCCGGCCCACGGGACGCACGCCTGTCCGGCGCCCGCCCGCCCCTCCTGAGCTGTCCGGCCCGCGGGACGCCTGTCCGGCGCCCGGCCGCTCCTCCTGCGCTGCCCGGTCCGGACGGCCCGACCGGAGCCGGGCCGCGGCACGCCCCTCCCGGGCCGCCCGTTCCCGCCGCCTCCCGGCAGCCGGAGGCCGGTGCCGCCCAGCGGTCAGCCGGACTCCGGTGCCGTGCGGTGGCCCGCCCGGTCCCGGTGCGCCAGCGCCCGCTGGGCCCGGAACAGTCCCGGCGGCAGCCGGCGGCGCAGGGCGGCGCGGGCCGCGTTGGCGCCCGGCGCGCCATGGACACCGCCGCCGGGATGGGCTCCCGCGGAGGCGAGGTAGAGACCCGCCACGGGTGTCTCCGGGCGACCCGTGCCGGGGACCGGGCGGAACACGAGCTGCTGGTGGAGGGCGGTGGTGCCGCCGTTGATGGAACCGGTATCGAGGTTGCTGTCGAGCGCCTGGAGCGTGGGCGGGGCGAGGATCCGGCGGGCGCGGACCTTCGCGCGGAAGCCGGGCGCGAACCGTTCGACCTGCCGTTCCATCCGGTCGGCCATGATCTCCTGCTCCCGGGTGTCCCAGGTGCCCGTCAGGCCCTCCTCGGCCGCGTCCCCGGTGATCTCCCGGGGGACGTGCGTGTACGCCCAGGCGGACTCGGTGCCGCGCGGTGAGCGGGTGGGGTCCGCGGTCGTCATCTGGCCGAACAGCGCGAACGGCCGGTCGGGGACCTGGCGCATGGCGATCTGGGCGGCGAACCGGGTGAGTTCGTCGAATCCGTCGGCCAGGTGGACGGTGCCCGCCCCCGCGGCCTGCCCGGCCCGCCAGGGCACCGGCCCGTCCAGGGCCCAGTCCACCTTGAAGGTGGCGAAGTCCCACTGGAAGCGCCGCAGGTCGGCGAGGAGCTGCGCGGGCAGGTGCCGGGCATCGACGAGCCCGCCGTACAGGGCGGGCACGGACACGTCGGCGAGCACGGCGCGGTCCGCGGGCACCGTGGCACCGCCCGCGGTGCGTACGGCGACGGCGCGTCCGCCGCGCACCACGACGTGGTCGACCCGCTCGCCGCAGCGCAGCGTGCCGCCGTGCGCGCGCAGCCGCCGGGTCAGGGCCTGGGTCAGGGCGCCGGCCCCGCCGACCGGGACGGGGAAGCCGTTGCTCTGCCCGAGCATGGACATCAGCCAGCCGAACCCGCCGCTGCCGGCGGATTCCGGGGCGAGGTCCGCGTGCAGCGCGTTGCCGGCCAGGAGCAGCCGGCCGCCCTCGCCGCGGAACTCCTCCTCCCCCATCCGGCGTACCGGCAGCAGCATGGTGCGGGCCAGTCGCAGTCCGCCCGCGCCGCGCAGCCGGGCGGCCAGCCGGGCCCCGGCCCTGACCGGCGGGAACGGCGCGAACAGGGCGTCCATCAGGTCGGGTCCCAGCCGCCGCCAGATCTCGTGCAGGCCCCGCCAGGCCTCCCCGTCGCCGTCGGCGAACGCGTCGAGGGAGGCGGCGGTGGTGTCGATGCTCCGGTCCAGGACGGCGCACCGGCCGTCGGTGAGCGGGTGGGCCAGGACGTGCGGGGCGTGGCTCCAGGTCAGGCCGTGGTCCTGGAGCCGGAGCCGGGCCAGCACGGGCGAGGCTGCGGCCAGCGGGTAGAAGGAGCTGAAGAGGTCGTGGACGAAGTGGGGATGAACGCCCCGGTCGTGCCGTACGCCCCCGCCCGGCTCGGGCTGCTCCTCCAGGACCTCCACGCCCCAGCCCGCGTCGGCCAGCAGGTTCGCGGCCACCAGACCGTTGGGGCCGGCCCCGATCACCACGGCGTCAGCCATGGCCGCCTCCGGGTCCGGACGGACCGACGGGGTGCCGTGCGGCCCGCTCCCGCGCCTCGTGCGCGCCGTCGGCCTCGCACACCTTGGCCAGGCGGGCGAGCATGGCGCGGTGACGGATCTGGATCAACGACTCGACGCCCACGTTGTGCACCACACCGCCCGCGCCCTGGAGGGGGTGTTCGTCCACGATCACCAGGCAGTGCTCGCCCCAGGGGCGCAGTTCGATGGCGATGCGCGCGGTGCCCAGGAAGCCCGCGTGCGCCTCGAGTTCGAGGAGCGCGCCCTCTTCGCAGTTGCGCACGATGGTCTGGTTGGTCAGGCGCAGCGGTCCGAGGCGGACCTGGTACTCCAGGGCGGAGCCGAGCTGCGGCCACCGTCCGCGCACCGGCTGCGAGCGCTCGGTGCCCACGACCCACTCGGCGTAGCGGGTGCCGTCGGCGAGGAGGGCCCACACGGTCCGCGGACTGGTCCTGATCAGACGGTGACGTACGGCCACGCGTGCCTCCGGGGATCGGCTGTGGTGCGGTCGGCCGACCGAGTGCCCCCTGCGGCCCGGGCCAACCGAGGGTCTCTCGCCGCGTGCGCCGGCCCGGGAGCGCGCCGCGGCCCGGGCCGGTCCGGGGCCCGGGCCGGGTGGGCTCGGGGCCGGCCGGCTACCGCCGCTCGTGCCCGTCCGGCTCACCCGCGAGCGCTTCGTCCTCGCCGGGCCCCGGCGGGGGGCAGGGGGCGCCGGGTGCGCCGGGGGCGGGGGGCAGTGCGAGGTGGGTGAGGTCTCCGGGGGGCGGGGTCGTCACGGGCCACAGCGGTGCGGGGGTGCCGTCGGCCACGGCCGCCGGGGCGTCGGTGAGGTTCATGCGCTCGCGCAGCCGGCCGTAGAAGTCCATGGGCCCCAGGCGTACGGCCCGCAGCCGGCGCGGGGCCGCGTAGACGCCGATCCAGTCCCCCGGGTCGAGCACGCCCCGCAGCTGCCCGTCGATGCTGACGGCCGCCTGCCCGGACCGTTCCAGCACGCGCAGCGCGACGGGTTCGTCCGGCGCGGCCACGACCGAGCGGTTGAACGCCATGTGCGGGGCGACCGGGGTGAAGACCAGGGCGTCCGCGCGCGGGGAGACGACGGGACCGCCGGCGGCGAAGCTGTAGGCGGTCGACCCGGTCGGGGTGGCGACGAGCAGGGCGTCGGCGGAGTACGACGCCAGGAGCCGGCCGGCGATGTAGACGCCGACGGACACCTGCCGGTCCCGGGCGAGCTTCTCCACGACGATGTCGTTGAGCGCGGTGACGTTCAGGGCGATGCCCCAGTCGTCACCGGCCTCGCAGTCGGTGCGCACCCGGGGCGGCGGGAGCAGCGGGCGGCGGCCGTAGCGCATCAGCTCCTCGATGCCCGCGGGCACCTCCAGGCGGCGGGAGGCGCGCAGGGTGAGCAGCAGCCGGTTCTCGACGGTCAGCCGGCCGTCGAGAACGGCGTCCAGCGCGGAGCGCACGAACGCGGCGGGCACCTCGGTGAGGAAGCCGACCCGGCCGAGGTCGACGCCCAGGACCAGGGCGTCGTGTTCGGCGGCGAGCCGGGCGCCGCGCAGGAAGGTGCCGTCGCCGCCCAGGGTGACGATGAGGTCGGGGTCGCCCGCGGCCTCCACCTCCTCGCCGGCGCTGCGCCGGCCGCCGTCGTGCCACACGTCGATGTCGGTGCAGCGTACGGCGCGCTCCTCGCACCATGCGTGCACGATCCGCTGGGCGGCGACGGCCTCGGGCCGCCCGCCGTGCACGACCAGGCCGATGCGATGCACTGTCACAGCTCGGCCGGGTTCCCCCGGAGCGGGGCGGCCAGCACTGGGCGCAGGTAAAGGAATCTTATGGTCTAGTCCAAAGAATCGTCTGGTCCAGACCAATCCATTGACGTGCTCGCAACAGCGTCAGGAAGCTGGGGCCGCTCCCCCACCACCTCCCCTCCCCTGGAGGCACGCAGTGAGACGTCTTCGCGCATGTCTGGGCGCGACCGCCGCCGTCGGGCTCGCCGCCCTCGGCACCACCGCCCTGGTCGCCGGCAACGCCTCGGGCGCGCCGAGCGCGCTCGGCAACCGCTGGTACGCCGCGGCCCCTTACCTCATGCCGCTGGACAACGACCCGCCGGACGCGGGCGCCATCATGGACGCCACCGGTCTGAAGGCCTTCCAGCTCGCCTTCGTCCTCGCCCCCAACGGCGGTGGCTGCTCACCCACCTGGGACGGCACGGCCCCGGTCTCCTCGGACACGGCCGTGAAGTCCGTGATCGACGGCATCCGTGCCAAGGGCGGCGACGTCTCGGTCTCCATCGGCGGATACGGCGGCACCAAGCTCGGGCAGGCCTGCTCGGACCCGGCGGCCACGGCCGCGGCGTACCAGCAGGTCATCACCAAGTACGGGCTGCACGCCATCGACTTCGACCTGGAGGAGCCGGAGTACGAGAACACGGCCGCCATCAGGAACGAGATCGGCGCGGCGAAGATCCTCCAGCAGAACAACCCGGGGCTGTACGTCTCCGTCACCACCGCCGGGACGGCGGACGGCACCGGCTGGTTCGGCAAGCAGATGCTGCTGGAGGCCAAGTCCCAGGGGTTCACCCCGAACAACTTCTCCATCATGCCCTTCGACGGCGGCTTCAACGGCGCGGCCTCGCAGACCGCCGCGCTGGCCAAGTTCAACCAGGTGCTCCAGTCCACGTTCGGCTGGAACGAGGCGACCGCCTACGCCCACGAGGGCTTCTCCGGCATGAACGGCCGCAGCGACACGGGCGAGATGTTCCCGCAGAGCGACTTCCAGACCGTGCTGGACTTCGCCACCGCCCACAACATGGACCGCTTCACCTTCTGGTCGCTCAACCGCGACCGGCAGTGCTCGCCGCCCGACAACGGCGGCCGGACCTCCGGCACCTGTTCCAGCGTGCCGCAGAACTCCTGGGACTTCGCCAAGTACTCGGTGAAGTTCGCCGGGGCGACCCCGCCCACCACGCCTCCCACCACACCCCCGCCGGGCACCGGCTGCAGGACGGCCTGGGACGCGGGCACCGCGTACACCGGAGGCAGCGAGGTCTCCTACGGCAAGCACAACTGGAAGGCCAAGTGGTGGACGCAGAACGAGACGCCCGGGGCCTCCCAGTGGGGACCGTGGCAGGACGAGGGCGCCTGCTGACGCCCTGAGAGCGGCGACGGCCGGCCGCGGCGCGGGTGTTCTCCCGCCGCGGCCGGCCGTCGCCGTGCGGTCAGGGCCGCTTGGCGACCGTCAGCAGCGCCGCGGCGTCCTCGAGGGCCTCCAGAGCGTGCCGTGCCCCGGGCACGATGAGCAGGTCCCCGGCCATGCCGTCCCAGGAGGCGTCGCCGCTGCGCAGCCGGACCCGTCCGCGCAGCACCAGCACGGTCGCCTCGCCGGGGTTCTCGTGCTCGGTCAGGGCGGTTCCGGCGCGCAGGGTGATGAGGGTCTGCCGCAGCACGTGCTCGTGGCCGCCGTAGACGGTCTCCGCGCTGCGGCCGTTGGAGGAGGCCCCCGCCCGTTCCAGGTGCTCACGGGCGCGGGCGTCGAGGGAGATCTTCTGCATGGCTCGCTCCTCAGCGGGACGGTGGATGCGGACGGGGCGGAGGGGGCCGCCGCGCCGGGCCGCGGCGGCCGGGCCTCAGTAGCGGACCCCGATACGGCGCCAGCGGCGGCCGCCGGTGCCCGGCTCGGCGGGGTGGGCGGGCACCCGGCGCCGGTAGAGGACGTAGGGACGCCACAGATACCACAGCGGGACGCTCCAGGCGTGCACGAGCCGGGTGAAGGGCCACACCGCGAGGATGGCCCAGGCCGCGGTCGCGTGGACCCGGTAGATCAGCGGCGCGTGCGCGATGGCCGCGACGTCGGGGTTCCCGGCGAACAGGCCGCGGAACCACAGCGCCACGCTCTGCCGGTAGTCGTAGCCTGCGCCGAAGAGGTTGACGCCCATCGTCGGGATGACGCCCAGCACGATCACGATCGCCAGCAGGACCAGCGCCAGCCAGTCGACCGGGCTGGTGGAGGCGCGCACCCGGGGCACGGTGGTGCGCCGGAAGGCCAGGAGTGCGACCCCGGCGATCACCGCGAGCGCGGCGACGGTGCCGCCGATGGTGGAGAACCAGCGGTAGGTGTTCTCCGGGACGCCGAGCCACCGGGTGAAGGACTCCGGCACGAGGATGCCGAGGACGTGTCCGGCGATGGCCGCGAACGTGCCGTAGTGGAAGAGCGGTCCGCCCCACTTGAGCAGGCGCCGCTCCTGGAGCTGCGTGGAGCGGCTGGTCCAGCCGAACTGGTCGTAGCGCCAGCGCCACACGTGGCCGACGACGAAGGTGACGAGCGCGAGGTAGGGCAGGATGACCCACCACCACAGGTCCCAGGAGTTCATCGGCTCTCTCCGGTCGGGGCGGCGACGGACGTGGGCACGGGCCCCGGGTGCGGCGCGGGGGCGGAGGCGCCGGCCATGTACTCGGGCGGGGCGAAGGGATCGAGCCCGACCTGTTCCGCGGGCGGCCCGTCGGCGGCCAGCCGCCGCCAGGTCTCCCGCTCGCGGCGGTCCGGCGGGGGCAGTCGCCCGCACACCGTCTCCAGGACGGGCGTGTACGGGTCGCGCCGTTCCGCGAGCGCCCGGCGGAGCAGTTCGAGCCCGGCCCGGCACTGCACGAGGACGCGGTGTCCGGGCTCGGGGGCGAGCGCGGCGAACTCCAGCACGAGCGGCAGGAAGTCCGGCAGTTCGTCCTCGGGGGGCTCCTGGCCGGCCTGCCGGTAGGTGTGCTTGAGGGCGAGCAGCGCCATGCCCCGCGCGCGGGTGTCGCCGTGCCGGTAGTAGGTCAGGTGCAGGGAGCGGCGGCGGGTGTGGTCGAAGGTGGCGACGTAGCGCTGGGCGGCCTCGGTCGGTGTCAGGGCGCGCAGGTGCGCCGCGACGGCGGCCAGCCGGGCCCGGTCGGTGGCGTCGGTGACGGCGGGCAGGGCCTCGGTGACGTCGTCGAGGCAGGCGAGCGCGGCGGGGTCCGGGTAGCGCAGCAGGACGGCGGCGACGCGGTGCACCACCGGGGTGTCGGCGGCCCGCCGGGGGGTGCGGCGCGGGGCGAGGCGCGGGCTCACGAGGCGTCCCCCGGGGCGCCGAAGAGTCCGGGTGCCGGGCCGTCGCCGTTCCAGCCGAGGAGGTTGAAGCGCACCTGTCCGTCGCTGTCGTGGAACTGGCTGCCGCCGCCCGGTGCCGTGAGACCGGGCAGCGGGGGCGGCGGCACCGGGCCGAGCACGTCGTCCTCGCGCGCCCCCCGGTCGCTCCCGCCGCCCGGGCGGTCCAGGGAGCAGTGCTGGGCCATCAGCGCGCCCGATCCCTCGGCGTGCGCCTTGGGGACGACGTAGCGCTCCTCGTACTTGGCGACGGCGAGCAGCCGGTACAGGTCCTCGATGTCGTCGGCGCTCGCACCGACGCGGTCGAGCAGGTCGCGCGGGGCGGGGTCGCCCAGCTGTCTGGCCCGCATGTGGGCGCGCATGGTGGTGAGTGTGCGCAGCACGCCCTCGACGACGGCGGTGTCCCCGGCGGTGAAGAGGTTCGCGAGGTACTCGACGGGGATGCGCAGCGCCTCGATGGCGGCGAAGATCCGGTCGGGGTCGTCGTCGTGGTAGCCGGTGGCGTGCACGGCGTCGGCGACCGGGGAGAGCGGGGGGACGTACCACACCATCGGCAGGGTGCGGTACTCCGGATGCAGCGGCAGCGCGACCCGGTGCCGTTTGATCAGGGCGTACACCGGCGAGCGCTGGGCGGCCTGGATCCAGTCGCGGGCGACGCCGTCGCGTTCGGCGGCCTCCCGCACCCACGGCTCGTGCGGGTCGAGGAAGACCGACAGCTGGGCCTCGTAGAGGTCCTTGTCGTCCTTGACGGAGGCGGCGTCGAGGACGGCGTCGGCGTCGTAGAGCATCACTCCCAGGTGGCGCAGCCGGCCGACGCAGGTCTCGGAGCAGACGGTGGGCTGCCCGGCCTCGATGCGCGGGTAGCAGAAGGTGCACTTCTCGGCCTTGCCGGTGCGGTGGTTGAAGTAGACCTTCTTGTAGGGGCAGCCGGAGACGCAGAACCGCCAGCCGCGGCAGCGGTCCTGGTCGACGAGGACGATGCCGTCCTCCTCGCGCTTGTACATCGCGCCCGACGGGCAGGAGGCGACGCAGGACGGGTTGAGGCAGTGTTCGCAGATGCGCGGCAGGTAGAACATGAACGTGTGCTCGAACTCCATCCGCACCCGTTCGGCGAGCCCTTCCAGGTTCGGGTCGGCGGCTGCGTACTCACCGGCGCCGGCCAGGTCGTCGTCCCAGTTCGGGCCGTGCACGGGCCGCATGTCCCGGCCGGTGAGCTGGGACTTGGGACGGGCGCTGGTGAAGCTGTCGGACAGCGGCGCGGTGGTCAGGCTGCGGTAGTCGTACGTCCACGGCTCGTAGAAGTCGTCGAGCGAGGGCAGTTCGGGGTTGTAGAAGAGGCTGAGCAGCTTGCGCACCCGGCCGCCGGACCTGAGCGTCAGCCGGCCGCGGCGGTTCAGGGTCCAGCCGCCCTTCCACTTCTCCTGGTCCTCGTAGCGGCGCGGGTAGCCGGCGCCGGGCTTGGTCTCGACGTTGTTGAACCAGATGTACTCGGAGCCCGGCCGGTTGGTCCAGGTCTGTTTGCAGGTCACCGAGCAGGTGTGGCAGCCGATGCACTTGTCGAGGTTCATCACCATCGCGACCTGGGCCATCACCTTCATCGGAAGTCGACCTCCTGGGCGCGCCGGCGGATCACGGTGATCTCGTCCCGCTGGTTCCCGGTGGGACCGATGTAGTTGAAGCCGTAGCTGAACTGGGCGTAGCCGCCGATCAGATGGGTGGGTTTGATCACCAGGCGGGTGAGGGAGTTGTCGCCGCCGCCGTGCAGCCCCGAGGTCTCGGTGCGCGGCACGTTCAGGTGGCGGTCGATGGTGTGGTACATGAAGACGGTTCCCTCGGGCATGCGGTGGGTGACCACGGCGCGGCAGGCGACCACGCCGTTGCGGTTGTACGCCTCGATCCAGTCGTTGTCGGCGGCGCCGATCCGCTCCGCGTCCAGCGGGCTCATCCAGATCACCGGGCCGCCGCGGAACAGCGTGAGCATGTGCAGGTTCTCCTGGTACTCGGAGTGGATGGACCACTTCGAGTGCGGGGTGAGGTAGCGCACCACGAGTTCGGGGTGCCCCCGCACGTCCCGGCGGGGGTCGCCGACATGGGCGAGCATGTTCAACGGGGGCCGGTACACGGGTAGTTGCTCGCCGAACTCGGCCATCCAGTCGTGGTCGAGGAAGAAGTGCTGGCGGCCGGTGAGGGTGTGCCAGGGTTTGAGGCGTTCGACGTTGACGGTGAAGGGCGAGTAGCGGCGCCCGCCGGACTCGGTGCCGGACCACTCCGCGGAGGTGATGACCGCGCGCGGCTGGACGCGGGTGTCCTCGAAGGTGATGCGGTCGCCGGAGCGTTCCTCGGCCAGGTCGGCGAGGGGGACGCCGGTGCGTTCCTCCAGCGCGTGCAGCGACTGCACGGCCACCCGCCCGTTGGTGGTGCCGGACAGTGCCAGGACGGCCTCGCAGAACTGGTCGTCGCGGGCGATGGAGGGCCGCCCGTCGGCGACTCCGCCGCGGACCGTGCCGTTGCGGGCGCGCAGGTAGGCGATCTCCTGCCCGGGTCTCCAGGTGAGGCCCTTGGTGGAGGTGCCGAGGGTGTCGATGAGCGGCCCCACGGCGGCCATCTTCTCGGCGACCTTGGTGTAGTCGCGCTCGACGACGGTCAGCTTGGGCATGGTGCGGCCGGGCACGGGCGCGCACTCGCCGGCCCTCCAGTCGAGCACCCGGCCGTGCGGCTGGGCCAGTTCGTCCGGGGTGTCGTGGGCGAGCGGGGCCGCGATGACGTCCCGGCGCACGCCGAGGTGGGTGGCGGCCAGCCGGGAGAACTCGGCGGCCATCGTATGGAAGATGTCGAAGTCGCTGCGGGTCTGCCAGGGCGGTGCGATCGCCGGGTTGAAGGCGTGCACGAAGGGGTGCATGTCGGTGGAGGACAGGTCGTACTTCTCGTACCAGGTGGCCGCCGGCAGGACGACGTCGGAGAACAGGCAGGTGCTGGTCATCCGGAAGTCGACGGCCACCGACAGGTCGAGCTTGCCCACCGGCGCCTGCTCGCGCCAGGTGACGTCCTTGGGGCGCAGAGCGGGCGGGGTCTCGGGGGCGGTCACCGCGTCGTCGGTGCCGAGCAGGTGGCGCAGCATGTACTCGTGGCCCTTCATCGACGACGCGAACAGGTTCGCGCGCCAGATGAGCAGCACCCGGGGGAAGTTGGCCGGGTCGTCCGGGTCCTCGGCGGCGAACCGCAGCCGCCCGGCCCGCAGTTCGCCGACGATGTGGTCGGCGACCTCCTTGCCGGCCCGCTCGGCCTCGTCGCACAGGTCGAGCGGGTTGCGGTCGAACGCCGGGTGGGAGGGCATCCAGCCCAGCCGGGCGGCGAGCGCGTTGCAGTCCGGCAGCGTCCGGCCGGCGAGCCGGCCCTGCCCGAGCGGGCTGGTGAGCACGTCCGCGGAGAAGGCCTCGTAGCGCCACTGGTCGGTGGCCAGCCAGAACAGCGGGGTGCCCACCATGTGCCGGGTGGGCCGCTGCCAGTCCAGCCCGAAAGGCGAGGTGGAACCAGCCGGTGAGCGGGCGGACCTTCTCCTGGCCGACGTAGTGCGCCCAGCCGCCGCCGTTGACGCCCTGGCAGCCGGTCAGCATCACCAGGGAGAGGAAGGAGCGGTAGATCTGGTCGGAGTGGAACCAGTGGTTGGTGCCCGCGCCCATCGCGATCATGGACCGGCCGCCGGTGCGCTCGGCGTTGCGGGCGAACTCCCGGGCCACCCGCGCCGCCGCCGCCGCGGGCACCGAGGTCACGGCCTCCTGCCAGGCGGGGGTGCAGGGCACGCTCGCGTCGTCGTATCCGGTGGGCCACTGGCCGGGCAGGCCCTCGCGGGCCACCGCGTACTGGGCCATGACGAGGTCGAAGACGGTGGTGACGAGGTGGCCGCCGATCCGGGTCGCCGGCACGCCGCGCCGCAGCACTCCCCCGGACTCCCCCGGCCCGGCGTCGAAGCGCGGCAGGTCCACCGCCACCGCCTCGCCGCCGGGTCTTCCGTGCAGGGACAGCAGCGGGTCGGTGCCGTCGAGCCGCAGGTTCCAGCGGGGGCCGTCCTCGGGGACGGTCCAGCGGAAGCCCAGTGATCCGTTCGGCACGACCGGCTCGCCGGTGCGGGCGTCCAGGAGGACGGTCTTGAACGCGGCCGCCTCCTCCTCGTCCGCCCCGGGCAGGTCCGCGGCGGTGAGGAACTTGTCGGGGACGTGGGCGCCGGGCGCCCCGTCGCGCTCCCGCAGCCGGACCAGGAACGGCAGGTCGGTGTAGGTCTTGGCGTACTCGGTGAAGCGGGGCACCTGCCGGTCGCGGTAGAACTCGGTGAGGATGACGTGCCCCATGGCCATGGCGAGCGCCCCGTCGGTGCCGGGGGCCGCGGCGAGCCAGTCGTCGGCGAACTTGGTGTGGTCGCCGTAGTCGGGCGAGACCACGACGACCTTCTGTCCCCGGTAGCGCGCCTCGGTCATGAAGTGCGCGTCCGGTGTGCGGGTGATCGGCAGGTTGGTGCCCCACACGATCAGGTACCCGGCGTTCCACCAGTCGCCGGACTCCGGTACGTCGGTCTGGTCGCCGAACACCTGCGGCGAGGCCATCGGCAGGTCGGCGTACCAGTCGTAGAAGGAGGAGATGGTCCCGCCGATCATCGACAGGTAGCGGGTGCCCGCCGCGTAGGAGGCCATCGACATGGCCGGGATCGGCGAGAAGCCGACGATGCGGTCCGGGCCGTACCGCTTGACGGTGTGCACCTGCGCCGCCGCGACCAGTTCGACGGCCTCCTGCCAGGTGCAGCGCACGAAGCCGCCCTTGCCGCGGGCCCGTTTGTACGCCGCGCGGCGCCCGGGATCGCAGGTGAGCCACTCCCAGGCGGCGACCGGGTCGGCGGTGCGGGCGCGGGCCTGCCGCCACAGGTCCAGGAGCGGGCCGCGCACGTACGGGTGGCGGATGCGGGTGGGCGAGTAGGTGTACCAGGAGAAGGAGGCGCCCCGCGGGCAGCCGCGCGGCTCGTACTCGGGCGAGTCGGGGCCCACCGAGGGGTAGTCGGTGGCCTGTGTCTCCCAGGTGATGATGCCGTCCTTGACGAACACCCGCCACGAGCAGGACCCCGTGCAGTTCACGCCGTGGGTGGAGCGCACCTCCCGGTCGTGCCGCCACCGCTCCCGGTAGAACTCGTCGGCCGCACGGCCCCCGTCGCGGTAGAGGACCCGCCGGTCGGACGACTGCTCGCCGGGGAAGAAGTACTGCGCCGAGCGCATCAGACGTTCGAGGGCCTCACCCGGGCGGTCGGTGCTCACACTCTCGCCTCTCTCGCGTCAGGACCCGGCCGGACGCGGCCCGTGCGGGTCGGGGTCCGGCCATCGCCAGTCTTGGCCGTCACCGGCGCGGCGACAAGCGGCCAATCGCGCGAATCATCCCAAAAGCCGCCTTCCGGGCGGCGGCGTAAGGTGATCGTGCGGGGCGCCGAGGGGGGAACGAACGGGGCTCCGGTTCTTGGCGGGAGGTGCCTGGCATGTCCGACGATCCATGGCTGTGGGAGCCCGCGGACGAGACGGCCGGGCAGGTGGCCGCCGCGCTGGAGGAGATCGGCCGCCGGGCCGGGCCGGGGTCCTTCGAGGAGCTGAGGGCGCAGGTGCGCCGGCTGGCCCGCGGACAGGGCAGGCTGCGCCGGCTGCTGGACGCGGTGGTGGCCATGAGCGCGGACATGGACACCAGGGCCCTGCTCCAGCACATCGTGGACGCGGGCACCGACCTCGTCGCCGCCCGCTACGGGGCCCTCGGGGTGCTCGGCGAGGACGGCGACTTCACCGACCTGATCACCGCGGGCGTGGACGCCGAGCAGCTCAAGGCCGAGTCCGGGCTCCCGCAGAGCCACGGGCTGCTGGGCAGCCTGATCGCGGACCGCAGGCCGCTGCGCGTGGACGACGTGGCGGCCGACCCCCGCTCGGTCGGTTTCCCCGAGGGCCACCCGGTGATGCGCACCCTCCTGGGCGTGCCCCTGACGGTGCGCGGCACGGTGTACGGCAACCTGTACCTCGCCGACAAGGAGGACGGGACGCCGTTCCGTGACGACGACGAGGCGCTGCTGACCGCGCTGGCCAGCGCCGCGGGCGTCAGCATCGAGAACGCCCGGCTGTACGAACGCCTCAAGGGGGCCACCGAACAGTTCCAGCGCCGGATGCTGCCCGTCCTGCCCGATCTCGCGCCGCTGCGTGTCGAGGCGCGCTACGAACCGGCCTCCGAACTGCCCCGGCTCGGCGGCGACTGGTACGACGCCACACTGCTGCCGGACGGCGCGGTGTTCGTCGTCGTCGGCGACGTCACCGGTCACGACGTGGAGGCGGCGCCGCTGATGGGGCAGATCCGCAACATGCTGCGTGCCCTGGCCTTCGACCGCTGCGGACCGCCCGGCCTGGTCGTCGACAGGCTCGACCGGGCTCTGGCCATGTACGGCGAGCCGACGGCGGCCACCCTGGTCGCGGCCCGCATCGAGCACGAGCCGGGCACCGGCTACACGGTGCGCTGGACCAACGCCGGGCATCCGCCGCCCCTGCTGGTCACCGCCGACGGCACCGTCGACGTGCTGGCCCCCGAGCAGCACGGCATCCCGGTCGGCGTCGATCCCGCGCTGCCGCGTCCCGACCACAGCGTGGCCCTGCCCTGGGCGAGCACCCTGCTGCTGTTCACCGACGGTCTGATCGAACGCCGCGGCCAGGACATCGACGCCGGTCTGCGGCAGCTGGCCGCACGGGCGGCCGCCCTCGCCACCGCCCCGCTGCACGCGCTGTGCGACGCGCTGATCACCCGGCAGGACGCGTACGACGACGACGTGGCCCTGCTCGCGGTGCGGGTGCCCGCGGCGCCGGAAGGGGGCCGCGGCCCGGCTCAGGAGGGGCAGCCCGGGTCGTGATCCCCCGGTCCCGGGTCGTCGTCGGCGCGCGCGTGCGGGGGCGGGTCGAAGTGGACGGTGATCTTCTCGAACCCCTTGAAGGACTCGGTCGTCGCGTAGGACCGGTAGGCCCGCTGGTCGCCCGCGCTGAGGTGGACGCGGTCGGTGAACGGGCTGAGCAGGCTGCGGGGCCACAGCCGCATGCACCGCACGGCGCCGACCTCGGCGGTCAGGACGTAGACCAGCGAGCCCAGGTAGATCCAGGCGAGCAGGCCGAGCACGATGCCGAACAGACCGTACGTCGCCGTGGCGCCCCGCAGCACGTGGCCGACGTAGTAGGTGCCGACCCACAGCAGTCCCTGCCAGGCGCACCCCGCGCCCAGCGCCGGACCGCCCAGCACGCGCAGGGGCAGCCGGCGCCGGGTCAGCAGCCGGTAGCTGGCGACCAGCAGCGCCGCGTACAGGAGGACGGCCAGCACGTCGGCGGCCACCCGGACCCCGACGGCCAGCCGGGCGCCGAACAGGCCCGACGCCCACTCCTCGGCGGTGGACAGTGCGGTGGTGACACACAGGCCGAGCGCGAGCAGCGACAGGAACTTCAGGCCCTTCAGACGTGAGCGGAACGGGTCGGGCCGGGCGTGCCGGGGCACGGCGAAGATCTTGTTCAGCGCGTGCTGCGTGGCCTGGGCGACGTTCAGCGCCCCGTAGACACTGCCGGCCACACCCACCGCGACGGCGAGCACGTTGCCCTGGAACGAGTGGATGTTGTGGGCGATCTGGTCCCCGATCACGGGGAACTCGCCGAGGGCCGAGTTCAGTACCGCGTGCTGCAGGTGGGGGCTGCTGCTGAGGACGGCGCTGAGCACCGCGACGAGGAAGAGCAGCAGCGGGAAGAGCGCGAGGAAGCCGTAGTACGTCAGCAGGGCGGCCAGGTACGCCGCCTGGTCGTCGTAGAACTTGTAGACCACGGCCAGCGGCAGCCCCGCCCAGCGGTGCCGTCGCTGGTAGGAGTCCACCCGGGCCAGCACTCCCATGCGCTCTCCCACACGGTCGGCCGCAGCTCCGCTGCCGCGTACGCCGCCCGGTCCAAGTGCCCTGGCCAGGGCGTTCCATGCGGGAGGGCTACGGCGCGGCCTCCCGGTCCGAGGCCGGCCAGACGTACGGCAGGTCGTCCGGCACCCCCGGGAACAGGTCCGCGTAGTGGTCCGGGTCCTTGCGCACCAGGGCCGAGCGGTGGCTGCGGTGCAGGGCCTCGTCGCCCAGCCAGGGCGGCAGCTCACCGGCCGCGGCCAGCTCCTGCTGCTCGCGCACCCGCAGGCCCGGACGGTGGGCGGCGAGATCGGCGACGAGGGAGGCGGCGCAGCTGTCCTGGTGGCCGTACTCGCGCCAGACGCGGCACACGTCCAGTCCGTAGCGCACCAGGGCTTCCTCGTAGCCGGCCCACATGCGCACCGCCGGATGCCGGCGCCAGCCGTAGCCGGGGACGGTCAGTCCGCGCAGCACCTGCAGCGCCTCGACCCGCTGCTTGCCCAGTCTGCGGCGGTCGAGCACCCGCGCCGACTCGGCGAAGACGGGGTAGGGCAGGAAGGTCTGCATGGCACCGTCCGCGGCTGGTGGTCGTGGGGCTCCTCCTCGCCCCGGCAGTCTGCCCTGTGCCGCCGGCCGGCGGGGGGCGGGTTCCGCCGGACGGCGCAACGCGGTGAGCCGCAGGGGCGGACAGCGGGTGAGGCGGGTGCGGGTGGTGGAAGAGATGCGGCACACACGACCCCAGGAGGCCGGATGCCCGATGCCGTGGCCGAGGACGGCGCCGCCCACCCCGGTGCCGCCGGTGATGCCCCGGGCTCCGGCCCCGACGGGGGCGGTTTCGCGCGGCTGAGCGCGGTGGCCGACGCCGTCCTGTACGAGGGCTACCTGCTCTACCCCTACCGCCGCTCCTCCCCCAAGAACCGGGTCCGCTGGCAGTTCGGGGTGCTGCTGCCCCGCGGCCGGGCGGAACGCGACGGGCCCGTCACGGCCGGACCGTCCGGCTCCGCCGACTCCTGGTACCAGCAGACGGAGTGCCTGCTGCGCATCCGGCGGCCGGACGCCGTACTGCGGGTGCGCCTGCGCTACCTCCAGGTGCGGCACAAGCAGGTGGAGGCGGCGGAAGCGGACGGCCGGCACCGCCCCGTCGCCTCGCTGCGCACGGACGACGGCGCGGTGCACCTGACCTTCGACGAGGCGGTACCGCGCGAGAGGGACCTCACCGTCGCGCCGGCCGGCCTGCTCGGCGGCGACGGGTTCACCGCCCCGGTGGGCGCGCCGGCCGGTACGGAGACCGAGCCGCTGCCCGGGCGGGCCGGCCGGGTGGTGGGCCGGTGCGAGGAGGTGCGGGCCCGCACCACGATCACGGCGCGGCGGGCCGGGCCCGGACTGGTCCGGCTGCGGGTGCGCACCGAGAACACCGGAGCGGACCCGGACCCGAAGGCGCCGCGGGAGGAGGTGCTGCGCCGCGCGCTCGTCGCCACCCACACGCTCATCGGCGGGACGGGGGTCGAGTTCGTGTCGCTGATCGACCCGCCCGAGGAACTGGCGGACCTCGCGGGCGCCTGCCGCAACGCGTTCACCTTCCCCGTCCTCGGCGGCGCGGAGCCGGCCGGCGACCGCCCCGAGGGCGTCGGGGAGATGATGCTCTCCGCCCCCATCATCCTCCCCGACCGGCCGCGGGTGGCGCCCGAGAGTCCGGGTGACCTGCACGACGCCGCGGAGATCGACGAGATCCTCACGCTGCGCACGATGCTGCTGACGGACGCGGAGAAGGCCGAGGCGCGCGCCACGGATCCGCGCGCGGCGGAGATCCTCGACCGGGTCGACACCATGCCCCCGGAGGTCTTCTCCCGTCTCCACGGCGCCATCCGCTCCCTGGCCCCCGCCGCGGAGCGCGCGGTCACGGCCGCACCCCCGCAGGAGCCCGCACCGGGCGGCACGTCCGGCGGGCCGGGGGCCGCCGGCGGCGCTCGGCGGCCCGGTGCCGGGCGGCCCGTGTGGTGGCGGGAGGGCGGCGACGACGGCCTGTCGCCGGCGACGGACACCGTGCTGGTCGACGGGGTGCGGGTGGGCGCCGGCAGCCGGGTGCGGCTCCGTCCACGCCGCGGCGCCGACGCGCAGGACATGTTCCTCGCGGGACGCGCCGCCCGCGTCGCCGCGCTCTTCCACGACGTGGACGGCAGCATGCACCTCGCCGTCACCGTGGACGACGACCCGGCGGCCGAACTGCACACCTGGTACGGCCGCTTCCACTACTTCCGCCCCGACGAGGTCGAGCCGCGTCTCGCGGACGACGAGGAACGAGGTTCACTGACATGACGGCGACCGAGGCGCACGGGGCGGGGCGCAGACCCGCTCAGATCGTGGACATGTCCTGGGACCCGATCACCCGGATCATCGGCAACCTGGGCATCTACACCAAGATCGACTTCGCGAACAGGGAGGTGGTGGACTGCCGTTCCACCTCGTCGCTGTTCCGCGGGTACTCGGTGTTCATGAAGGGCAAGGACCCGCGGGACGCCGGGTTCATCACCTCGCGCATCTGCGGCATCTGCGGCGACAACCACACCACGTGCTCCAACTACGCCCAGCAGATGGCGTACGGCGTCAAACCGCCGCCGCTGGCCGAGCACATCACCAACCTCGGCGAAGCCGCCGAGTACATGTTCGACCACACGATCTTCCAGGACAACCTGGTCTTCGTGGACTTCTGCGAGGCCATGGTCAAGGCCACCAACCCGTCCGTCCTGGCCCGCGCGGAACGCACCCAGGCGCCCCGCGGCGACATCCACGGCTACCGCACCATCGCCGACATCATGCGCGCCTTCAACCCGTTCGAGGGCGAGGTGTACAAGGAGGCGCTGAAGGTCTCGCGGGTGACGCGGGAGATGTTCTGCCTGATGGAGGGCCGGCACGTGCACCCCTCCACCCTCTACCCCGGCGGTGTCGGCACGGTGCCCTCCCCGACCGCCTTCACCGACTACCTCTCCCGGCTCCTGCACGTCGTCGACTTCGTCAAACAGGCCGTCGCCATGAACGACGACGTCTTCGACTTCTTCTACGAGGCGCTGCCCGGCTACGAGGAGGTCGGCCGCCGGCGCGTCCTGCTCGGCTGCTGGGGCGCCTTCCAGAACCCCGGCGTGTGCGACTACCGCTACGAGACCATGAACACCTGGGGCCGGGCGATGTACGTCACCCCCGGCATCATCGTCGACGGCCGGCTGGTGACCAGCGACCTCGTCGACATCAACCTCGGCCTGCGGATCCTGCTGGGCTCCTCCTACTACGAGGACTGGACCGGCGAAGCGCCCTTCGTCACCCACGACCCGCTGGGCAACCCGGTCGACATGCGCCATCCGTGGAACCAGACCACCGTCCCCGTCCCGCAGAAACGCGACTTCGACGGCAACTACAGCTGGGTCATGAGCCCCCGCTGGTACGACCGGAGCAGCGGCGACCACCTGGCCCTGGACACCGGCGGCGGCCCGCTGGCCCGGCTGTGGTCCACCGCCCTCAACGGCCTGGTCGACACCCCCTACGTCAAGGCCACCGGCCACAGCGTCCGCATCACCCTGCCCAGGGGCGACACCCTGCCCGAGTCGACGCTCGAATGGCACATCCCCAAGTGGTCCAACACCCTCGAACGCGACCGGGCCCGCCCCTACTTCATCGCCTACGCCGCCGCCATGGCCTTCCAGTTCCTCGACGAGGCGATGGCGCTGGTGCGCGCCGGCGAGACGAAGGTCTTCGAGAACTTCGAGGTGCCCGACGAGGCGATCGGCTGCGGATTCCACGAGGCGGTCCGCGGGGTCCTCTCCCACCACCTCGTCGTCAAGGACCGGAAGATCGCCAACTACCACCCGTACCCGCCCACCCCGTGGAACGCCAGCCCCCGCGACCACTACGGCACACCCGGGCCCTACGAGGACGCCGTCCAGGGGCAGCCGGTCTTCGAGGAGAACGGCCCCGACGACTTCAAGGGCGTCGACATCATGCGCACCGTCCGCAGCTTCGACCCCTGCCTGCCGTGCGGCGTCCACATGTACACCGGCAACGGCAGGACGCTCACCACCCTGCACAGCCCCACCTACGGAGCCTCCCATGGCTGAGGCGGCGGAGCAGTCCCCCGCGGCCCGGCTCACGGACGCCGGCGCCGAGGCGCGGCTGGCCCGCATCGACGGGCTGCTCGCCGAGCTGGAGTCCGCGCCGGGCCCGACGGCAGGGCGCGCGCTGGAGGCGGTGCGGCTGCTGAGCGAGGTCTACGGCGAGGCGCTGGCCCGGCTGCTCGAACACGCGGGCGGCGAGCCGGACGGGCGGGCCGCTGTGACCGAGGACGAGCTGGTGGGGCATCTGCTGGTGCTGCACGGCATCCACCCCGAGCCCGCCGAGCGCCGGGCCGCGCGCGCCGTGGAGCGGCTGCGGCCGGCCGTGCGCGAGCGCGGCGGCGACGTGGAGTGGGTGGGGCTGGAGGGACGGGTGGCCCGGGTGCGGGTGAGCGAGGGCGGCGGCGGGTGCGGTGCCGGTTGCGGCGCCGCGGCCTCCGGTCTCGTGGAGGCGGTCCGTGAGGCGGTGCTCGCCGCCGCCCCCGAACTGGCGGGGGTGGAGCGGCTGCCGGAACCGTCCGGACGGCGGGCGGCTCCCGCGTTCGTCCCGCTGGACGCCCTGGCCCGCCCGGCCTCCCGGAGGTGACGGTGCACGAGGTGTCGATCGCCGCCGCGCTGGTGGAACGGGCCGGGGAACTCGCCCTGGCCGAGGGCGCGGACACCGTCTCGGCGGTGACCGTGCGGGTGGGTGAGCTGTCCGGAGTGGTGCCCGACGCCCTGGACTTCGCGTTCGAGGTGGTGCGGGCGGGCACCGCGCTGTCCGGCGCCCGGCTCGTCGTCGAGCAGGTGCCCGCGCGGGCGTACTGCGGTCCGTGCGCGGCCGAGTTCGCGGTGGGCGTCCCGCCGTTCTTCTGGTGCCCGCGCTGCGACCGGCCCTCGCAGGACCTGCGCAGCGGACGGGAACTGGCCATCACCGCGATCGAGACGGCGCCGCGAGCGGCCACCTGACGGGCAGGCCGGTCGCGGACGCAGCGGCGGCCCGCGGGTGCGCGGTGCACCGGCGGGCCGCCGTGCCGTCCGGACGGGTCAGCAGATGCGGGGCAGTTGCTCCCCCAGCGGCAGGTCGACGACCCGGGTCCCGCCGAGACCGGTGGAGACGACCACCATGCCGGGGTGTTCGGCGACGCACTCCCCGACGAGCGCGGCGCCGGTGCCCTGCGGGTGGGCGCGCATCGCCGCCAGGACCGCCTCGGCCTCGGCGGCCGGCACGAAGGCGACGAGCCTGCCCTCGTTGGCCACGTACAGCGGGTCCAGGCCCAGGAATCCGCAGGCGTTGGCGACCGCCTCGGGGACGGGCAGGGACCGCTCGTGGAGCCGGACCCCGGTGCCGGAGGCGCGGGCGATCTCGTTGAGGGAGGCGGCGAGTCCGCCGCGGGTCGGGTCGCGCAGTACGTGCAGGTCCGGGGTGACGGCGAGCATGGTGGCGACCAGGTCGGCCAGGGGCGCGGTGTCGCTGGCGATCTCGACGCCGAACTCCAGGCCCTCCCGGACGCTCATGATCGCCACGCCGTGCAGGCCGATCGGGCCGCTGACCAGGACCGCGTCGCCCGGTCTGGCACGCTGCGGCCGGATGTCCACGCCCTCGGGGACGAGCCCGACACCGGCGGTGGTGACGTACACGCCGTCGCCGTGCCCGGCCTCCACCACCTTGGTGTCTCCGGTGGCGATGGTGACGCCGGCCGTCTCGGCCGCCGCGCCCATGGCGCGGGCGATCCGGTCGACGACGGCCAGCTCGACGCCCTCCTCCAGGACGAACGCCGCGGACAGGAAGGCGGGGCGGGCCCCGCTCATCGCCAGGTCGTTGACGGTGCCGTTGACGGCCAGGTCGCCGAGGCTGCCGCCGGGGAAGAACAGCGGACGCACCACGTAGGAGTCGGTGGAGAACGCCAGGCGCGCACCGCCGAGGTTCAGGACCGCGGAGTCGCCCATGGCGGCGAGGGTGGGGTTGCCGTAGGCCGGGGCGAAGACGTCCTGGATCAGTTCCGCGGACAGGGCGCCGCCCCCGCCGTGACCCATCACCACGACCGGCTGGTCGCGCAGCGGGGCGGGGCAGGTCCAGTTCGCGGGGTCGACGGCCGCGTCCGGGCTCGCGAGGTCAGCCAACGGTGTTCAACTCCTCCTGCGGGGCGGGCGGTCCCTGGGGGGTGGGCGGTCCCTGGGGGGTGGGGCCGTTCATCCGGCGGTACAGGTAGTAGGCCGCGCAGGCGCCCTCGCTGGAGACCATGGTGGCGCCCAGCGGGGTGCGCGGGGTGCACTCCTTGCCGAACGCGGCACACTCGGTGGGCTTGATCAGGCCTTGCAGGACCTCGCCCGCGCGGCACACGGCGGGCTCCTCGGTGCGGATGCCGGTGACGTCGAAACGGTGCTCGGCGTCGTAGGCGCGGTAGGCCTCGGACAGCCGCCAGCCGCTGGCGGGGATGCGGCCGATGCCGCGCCAGGAGCGGTCGGCGACCTCGAAGACCTCCTGGAGCATCCGCAGGGCGGCCGGGTTGCCGCTCTCGCGCACCGCGCGCGGATAGGCGTTGTCCACCCGGTGCTCGCCGCGCTCCAGCTGGCGCACGGTGCGGCGAATGCCCTCCAGGATGTCGAGGGGTTCGAAACCGGTGACGACGATCGGGACGCGGTGCCGTGCGGCCAGCTCCGGGTACTCGTCGGTGCCCATGACGCTGCACACGTGCCCGGCGGCGAGGAAGCCCTGCACCCGGCAGGCCGGGGCCGTCATGATCGCGTCGATGGCCGGGGGGACCCGGACGTGGGAGACGAGCAGGCTGAAGTTGTCCAGACCGAGACGGCGGGCCTGGTGCACGGCCATGGCGTTGGCGGGCGCGGTCGTCTCGAAGCCGATGGCGAAGAACACCACCTGCCGGTCCGGGTGCTGCCGGGCCAGCCGGAGCGCGTCGAGCGGCGAGTACACCACCCGGACGTCACCGCCCTCGCCCTTGACGCGGAACAGGTCACGGCCGGTGCCCGGCACCCGCAGCATGTCCCCGAAGGAGCAGAAGATCACCTCGGGGCGGGCGGCGATCTCCAGTGCCTTGTCGATGACCTCCAGCGGGGTCACGCACACCGGACAGCCCGGCCCGTGGATCAGCTCCACCTCCTCGGGCAGCAGCTGGTCGATGCCGTGCCGGATGATGGAGTGGGTCTGGCCGCCGCAGACCTCCATCAGCGCCCAGGGCCGGGTGACCGTCGCCCGGATCTCGTCCAGCAGCCGCCGCGCCAGGGCCGGGTCGTTGAACTCGTCGATGTACTTCATGGGGCCTCGCTCCCGTTCTCCTCGCGCGCCGCCGGGGCCGCCCAGGCGGGCGGGGCCGCGCGTCCGGCCTGCCGCGCCGCCTGCTCCCAGGCGTCGCCGAACTCCTCCTCCAGCAGGCCCAGTTGTTCGAACAGTTCCAGCGACGCGCGGGCCGACGCCTCGTCCAGCCGTTGCAGGGCGAACCCGACGTGAACGATCACGTACTCCCCCACCCGCAGGTCGGGCAGGTACTCCAGACACACCTGTTTGCTCACCCCGCCGAAGTCCACCAGTCCGGTGAGCGGGTCGGCGCGGTGGTCGATGGACACGACCTTGCCGGGCACTGCCAAGCACATGGGTCACTCCGTCTCGTCGCTGTGGGTGAGCCGCCCGGCGACCATGAGCTGGCCGAGGGCCAGGCCGCCGTCGTTCGGGGGGACCTCGCCGTGCCGCAGGACGGTGAAGCCGTCGCCGGCCAGCAGCGCGGTGCACTCCTCCTCCAGCAGCCCGTTGGCGAAGACGCCGCCGCTGAGGACGACGGTGGTCAGGCCGGTGGCCCGGCGGGCACGCCGGCAGATCCGGGCGACGGCCCGCGCCACCCCCCGGTGGAAACGTGCCGCCAGCACCGGCGCCGGGGTGCCGCGCCGCCGGTCGGCGAGGAGGGCCTCCAGCATCGGTGCCGGATCGCAGCCCACGGGTCCCGGTCCGGCGGTCAGCCCGAAGGGGTACGCCGCGGTCTCCGTCTCCCGGGCCTCGGTGGCCGCCGCCTCCAGTTCCAGGGCGGCCTGCGCCTCGTACGCCGCCCGGTGGCAGATGCCCGCCAGGGACGAGACGGCGTCGAAGAGGCGTCCCATGCTGGAGGTGGGCACACAGGCCAGGCCGCGTTCCAGCTGCCTGCGCAGCACGGCGCGTTCCACGTCCGTGCAGGCGGTGACGCTGGGCAGGCCGGGCTCCCAGGGCAGTCCCGCCGCCCACAGCCGGGCCAGCGCCAGGCGGCACGGGTTGGCCACGCCCGCGTCGCCGCCGGGCAGCGGTGCGGGGGTCAGGTGGGCGAAGCGGCGGTGGCCCGCGTAGTCGGCGAGCAGGAACTCACCGCCCCAGACGGTGCCGTCGTCGCCGTGGCCGGTGCCGTCGAAGGCCACGCCGATCACGGGTGTCGTCCCGTCCAGGCCGTGTTCGGCCATCGCGGAGGCGATGTGCGCGTGGTGGTGCTGGACGAGCACCGGCCCACCCGCGCGCAGCCCGGCGGCGCGCTGCCGGGCCCAGCGGACCGAGTGGTAGCCGGGGTGCCGGTCGGCGGCGACGAGCGCGGGCGCCACGCCGGTGAGGTTCAGCAGGTGCCGCTCCGCCCGCCGGGCGGCGTGCAGGGTGGTCAGGTCGCCCATGTCGCCGATGTGCGGGCCGAACCAGGCCTGCTCGCCGTCGCCGACACACAGGGCGTTCTTCAGGTCGCCGCCGACCGCGAGCACGGGGCGCACGGGGACGGGGAGCCGCAGCGGGCGGGGAACGTAGCCGCGGGAGCGGCGCAGCACCTGCTCGGTGCCGTCGGGGCGGACCCGCAGCAGCGAGTCGTCGCACGGGGAGGCGACGGGCCGGTCGTTAGTGAGCCAGGCGTCGGCCAGTCCGGCCAGCCGGGTCAGGGCCTCCCCGTCGTCCGTGACGATGGGTTCGCCGGAGCGGTTCCCGCTGGTCATCACCAGCACCCGGGGGCCGGGCGGGTCGCCCGGCAGACCGAACAGCAGCGAGTGCAGGGGGGTGTAGGGCAGCATCACGCCGATGTGCGGGCTGCCGGGGCACACCGCCTCGGCGAGGCGGAGGCCGTCGGGGCGCGCGCACCGGCGCAGCAGGACGATGGGGCGGCGCGGGCCGGTCAGGGCCGCGCGTTCGCGGTCGGTGGGGGCGGCGATCCTCTCCGCGGTGGTCAGGTCCGCGCACATCACGGCGAACGCCTTGCCGCCGCGTTCCTTGCGGGCGCGCAGGGTGGCGACGGCGTGCGCGTCGGTGGCGTCGCAGGCCAGGTGGTAGCCGCCGACGCCCTTGACGGCGACGATCCGTCCGGCGGCGAGCAGCGCCCGGGCGCCCGCCAGGGCCTCGGCGTCCCGGGCCGGGCGCGGGCCGCTGCCGTCGGCGGGCACCAGGGTCAGCCGGGGCCCGCAGTCGGGGCAGGCGACGGGCTGGGCGTGGAAGCGCCGGTCGGCGGGGTCGGCGTACTCCCGCGCGCAGGCCGGGCACAGCGGGAAGCCGGCCATGGTGGTGGCCGCGCGGTCGTAGGGCATCGCGGTGGCGACGGTGAAGCGGGGGCCGCAGTGGGTGCAGGTGATGAACGGGTGCCGGTGCCGGCGGTCGGCCGGGTCGGCCAGCTCGCGCAGGCAGTCGGCGCAGGTCGCGGTGTCGGGCGGGAGCTGGGTGCGGCCCGCGCGCTGCTCGGTGGGACGGATGGTGAAGGGGCGGGCGGCGCCGGTGGCGGGGAGGTCCTCGTGTCCGATGCCGGTCACGGCGGCCAGCGGCGGGGGCTGTGCGGCCAGCCGGTCGCAGAACCGGGTGACGCCGTCCGCCGGTCCCTCGACCTCGATCAGCACGCCGTCCGCGGTGTTGCTCACGAATCCGGCCAGGGCCAGGTCGGCGGCGAGGCGGTGCACGTAGGGCCGGAAGCCGACGCCCTGGACCGTGCCGCGCACGGTGAGGCGGCGGCGTACGGCGCCGGTGGCGGTCACGGGGCGGGGGTGGTCGCCGGGTGGGGGCCGGCATGCCCGGCGGTGGGGCCGGCGGCGCCGGCGGGAGCGTGCTCGTGCGGTCCGTGGTCGTGGTCGTGGCTGTGGGGGCGCGGGGCGAGGGGCGGGTGGTGCGGCGGGGCCTCGTGGCGGACGGCGAGCGCGCGTTCCAGGACGGTGTCGACGCCGTCGCCGGTGCGTGCGCAGGTGCGGACGATCTCCACCCCGGGGTTGACCCGCTGCACGTGGGCGCGGAAGGCCCCTTCGTCGAAGCCGGCGGGTTCGGCCAGGTCCGTCTTGGTGAGGACGACGAGGTGGGCGGAGCCGAAGGCGGTGGGGTACTTCAGTGGCTTGTCCTCGCCCTCGGTCACCGCCATCAGCACGATCCGCAGGGTCTCCCCGAGGTCGTAGGAGGCCGGGCAGACGAGGTTGCCGACGTTCTCGACGAACAGCAGCGCGGTGTCCGCGGGCAGCCAGCCCGCCAGCCGGGTGCGCAGCTGGCGGGCTTCGAGGTGGCACAGGCCGTCGGTCAGCACCTGGCGCACGGGCGCCCCGGAACGGGCGAGGCGGCGGGCGTCGTTCTCGGTCGCGAGGTCCGCGGTCAGCGCGGCGACCGGGATGTCCAGGGCGACGGCGCGGGCCAGCACCCGTCCGAGGAGTTCCGTCTTGCCGCTGCCGGGACTGGACAGGAGGTTCACGACGCCCACGCTTCGCCGGACGAGGTCGTCGCGCAGGTCCCGGGCCAGACGGTCGTTCTTGGCGAGGACGGCCTGCTCGACGTCGAGGGACCGGCACATGGCACTTCTCCTCACGGTCGGTTCAGGAGGGTGCCGCTCGTGCGGGACGAGCGGCGCCTGACCGATCGTGGACGCAGCCGGCCGCGCCGTACGGCAGCGCGGCCGTGCGCGGGACCCCGGATTGGTCCGGGCGGCTCAACGGGAGGGCGCCTGCGGGGGCGGCGGGGTCCGTGAGCAGGGCGGGGAGGAGGGTGCGCAGGGCGTCCACCGCGTGGCCGACCGCCCGGCGCACCGGGTCGCTGAGTCCGGGCATGACGTCCTCGTCGCCGGTGGGCCGGACGGCGGGTTCGCAGGCGAGCACGAGGACGCGGGGAAGCGGCCCGTCGGCCAGCCGGGCGGCCAGGGCCAGCACCCTGGCCGGGTCCATGCCGTGGGCCTCGGGCGGGGCGGCGGCCGGGCCGGCCGGGTCGGGCAGGTCGGCTTCGACGAGGGAGAGGGTGCCGGGCCGGTGCCCGCGCGGGGCGGCGTCGACGAGGACGGCGGCGGCGTAGCCGTCCAGGAGTTCGTAGGCGAGGTCCAGGCCGCGGATGCCGAAGTCCCGGGCCCGGACGCCGGCGGGCAGCGGCCGGGCGGCCAGGGCCTTCAGCACCTCGGGGCCGAAGGCGTCGTCGGCGAGGAAGATGTTGCCGACGCCCGCGACCAGCAGCCGGGCCGGGGGCGGCGCCGTCACCGGGGGCTCCCGGTGAGCGGGTCGGCGGCCGGGGCCAGGGGGCGGGCGGTGCCGGAGGGCACCTTGCGGACGAACGCCGAGCGCAGCGCGTGGTAGGGGGCGCGGGGGTCGAAGAAGATGGCGTGCATGCGGGCGAGTTCGGCGCTGCGGTGGTCCGCCAGCGGCCGTGCCGCCTCGTCGCGTGCGCGCGTGGCCGCCTTGGCCTCGATCCGCCGGCCGAGTCCGGGGGCACGGGAGAGTCCGGCCGCGAGGCGGTCCACCTCGGCGGCGAACCCGGCGGCCGGGGCGGGCACCAGACGGTCCACCAGGCCCAGCCGGTGCGCGGTGGCGGCGCTGACCGGCAGGGCGTCGGTGGTGAGCCGCTCGGCGGCCCGCGAGCCGGCCCGGCGCGGCAGGCTGTACGTCCAGTACTCCGAGCCGTACAGGCCCATCCGCCGGTAGTGCGGGTTCAGGACGGTGCCGGTGCGGCACCACACCTCGTCGGCGGCGAGCGCGAGCATGACGCCGCCGGCGGCGGCGTTGCCGCCGAGCGCGGCCACCACCAGCCGGTCGGTGGTCCGCAGCACCGCCTCGACCAGGTCGTTCATGGCGTTGAGGTTGGTCCAGGACTCGGCGGCCGGGTCGGGGGCCGCCTCGATGACGTTCAGGTGGATGCCGTTGGAGAAGAAGTCGCGGGCGCCGCCGAGGACCAGCACGGAGGTGGGGCGGGTGAGGGCGTGGCGGTAGGCGGCGAGCAGCCGGCGGCAGTGGTCGGTGCTCATGGCCCCGCCGGGGAAGGAGAAGGTCAGGAAGCCGGTGTCGCCGTGCTGCCGGTAGCGGATGTCGGTCCAGGTGCGGCGGCCGGCGGGCAGTTCGAGGGGAGCGGGGTCCTCCCGCGGCGCGTCGGGGCCGAGCACCGAGGCGGCCGGCCGTTTGAAGGGCGCGGGGTCGCCGGAGTTCTTGCGGGGCCTGAGTTCCGGGATCCACACGGCGCCGTCCGAGGTGGCCCGGCACACCGCTCCGGCGCGGGTGGCGAGCAGGTCGCCGGGGCGTCCGCGCAGCCGGTCCTCGGGGTGACCGCCGTGCAGGAAGACCTCACGGCCGAGGATCTCGTCGAGCACACCGGGCTGGGAGTCGGCGCCGCGGAGCTTGCGCAGCACGGTGGCGGTGCTGTCCGCGGCCCAGTCGATGCGCCGCCGGGTCTGGCGCAGGGCGTCGCGCCACACCACGCGCACCTCCGGGTCGCTCTGCGGCCGCGGTTTGAAGGAGCCCTCCTCGAAGCGGCGCACGGCCAGCAGGACGGCGGCCACCGCCGCGTCGGAGGCCTCGTTGCGGTACAGGTCGCTCTTGCCCACCTGCTCCGTCCTGAACGGCACCGACGCCCAGATGTCACCGGCGTCCATGGCGGCCTCGGCCCGCAGGACCGTGACGCCCCAGTGCGGGGCCTGTTCGGCGATGGCCCAGTCCAGGGAGGACGGGCCGCGGTCCCCCTCGGGTCCGGGGTGCACGATGAGGCAGGTGTGCTCGCGCCACAGGTCTTCGGGCAGCGCCGTCTTGAGCATCGGCGCGATGATCAGGTCCGGGCGGGCGCGCGTCACCGCGGCGCGGACCGCGTCGGGACCGTGCGAGGCGAGGACGGCGTCCACGCGGTGTCCGTGGTCGGTGAGTTCGGCGTAGACGCGTTGGGTCAGGCTGTTGAACGCGCTCGCCACGAGCAAAATGTCCATGACATGGCATGGTGTCCGTTTCGCCGGCCGCCGGGAAGGACCGTGACGGCGTTTCGCCCCGCCCTGGCCCCCCGCGTGCTCCATCCGGACCGCGGGCACGGAAGCGCACCCGGACCGCGGACGCGGGGGCGCACCGGACCTCGTGCGCGGGAGTGCGCCATCCGGATCCGGACCGCCGGTGCGGGACGGCGAAGGGACCCCGGCTCGTCCCGGCGTGGCGCTGCAATACTTTCTGCTTATCTGATGTAACAGTCTGCACATGATCTGGCAGCAGAACATCGACAGGGCCCCCGTCCGATGTGACCGGGCCGCCGTTCGTCACCCTCGTCTTCTCACCCTGCGCGGAGCACTGGTGGCCGCGGCGACGACAGCCGCTCTGGCCGGCGGCCCCGCGGCCACGGCGGCGCCGGCCGGCGCCTTCACCGCCGACTGGGACGCCATCGCCGCGTGCGAGTCCGGGGGCAACTGGCAGGCGAACACCGGCAACGGCTACTACGGCGGACTGCAGTTCGCCCAGTCCAGCTGGATCGCGGCCGGCGGACTGCAGTACGCGCCCCGGGCCGACCTGGCCACCCGCCGGGAACAGATCGCGGTGGCCAGACGGCTCGCCGCCCTCCAGGGGATGCAGGCCTGGGCCTGCGCCTGACGTCGGACCGTCAGAAGGGATGGTGCGCCTGCTGGGCGGCGAGGGTCGTCCAGCGGGTGTTCACGGAGGTGCGGTGGGCCGGTGGGGGGCGGCCCCGACGGGGCCGGGGTCGGCCTGGGCGGCCGGCCGTTCCGGAGCGGTCGGCCCGGTCGGCGGGCCGGGAGGCGACGGCGGAGGCGGTCAGCACAGCACGGCGAGGGCGCCCGGCAGGACGCGGGCCGTGACCGGCAGCACCGCGTCGACCTCGCCGTCGGCGCCGTAGGGGATGTCGCGGTCGGCCTCGACCCGGACCTCCCTGCCGCGCAGGATCCGCACCTCGGGCCGGCGGACGTGGCCGCCCGACTTCAGCTCGTTCATGAGCGTGAAGAACAGCCGGCGCGGGGCGGCGCGGATCAGCACCACGTCGAGCAGGCCGTCGTCGACGCGGGCGGCGGGCGCGATCATCCGGCCGGAGCCGTAGTAGGCCGAGTTGGCGGCCACCACGGTGTAGCCGCGGTGGACGTGCTCCTCGCCGTCGACGGTGACGCGGTAGGCCGCGGTGCGCCAGGTGGCGACGGCCCGCAGCCCGCCGGTGTAGTACGAGGCGGCACCCCGAAGCAGCCGGGCCCGGTTGGCGTGCCGGTTGGCGAGCGCGTCGACGCCCGCGTACACGCTGCCGAGGACGACGGTGCCGGGGTGGACCGCCGACTCCACCTCGATGGTGTCGACACGGCGCGGGGCGTGGTGGAGCAGCACGCGTGCCAGGGCTGCGGGCTCGGCGGGCAGGCCGAGGGCCCGGGCGAAGTCGTTGCCGCGGCCGGCCGGCACCAGGCCGAAGAGGGTGCCGGTGCCGCTGAGGGCGCCGCCGACGCCGCCCGCGATGCCGTCGCCGCCGACCGCGAGCACCACCCGGCCGCACTCCCCGGCCCGCCGGGCCAGCTCTCGGGCGTGGTCGAGGCTGCGGCTGTACTCGGTCTCCAGCCCGGCGCCCGCCTCCCTCAGCTCCCTGCCCACCTGCAGCAGCGCGGCGGCGCCGGAGGCTCCGCCCGCGGTCGGGTTGACGATGGCGGTGAACTGACGCATCGGTGGGCCTCCGGGCGGAGTGAGGACGTGAAGGGAGTCAGGGGCGGGGCGGAGGACGGGGTGAGGAGGGGGCGGGGGTGATGGCGCGAGGCGGGGAGCAGAGGGCCGGGAGCGGGGTGCCGGGCGGCCGGCGGACGGGGACGTCGGGGAAGGCTGGTCGCCGGTTGCCGACCGCACGTCCGGGAGGACGAGGGCGAGTGCGCGGGTCTCGGACGGGCGGGCGGCACAGCGCCGTGCGCCGCCCCCTGCTCGCCGCACAGCGGCCGCTGTCCGGCGGAGGCCGCCCTGTGCCCGGCCGTGCCGGGTGTCAGCCGCCGGCCGGGTCCGGGGGCAGCAGCACGCCGGGGTTGAGCAGACCGGCGGGATCCAGGCGCCGCTTGACCGCCCGCAGCGCCTCGACGCCGAGCGGTCCGGCCTCCCGGACGTAGGCGTCGCGGTGGTCGGTCCCCACGCCGTGGTGGTGGCTGATGGTGCCGCCCGCGGCGAGGACCGCCTCGCTCGCGGCGCGCTTGGCGGGCGCCCAGTGCGCCACGGGATCCTCGCCCTGCGCGCTGACCACGGTGAAGTACAGGGAGGCGCCGTTCTCGTAGACGTGCGAGATGTGGCACATGACGAGCGGTGGAGTGCCCGCCTCGGTGAGGGTGGCGGTGAGCGCGTCGCGGACGGCGGCGTACAGGCCGGGCACGCGCGACCAGAAGGCGGCGGTCTCCAGGGTCTCGGCGAACGCGCCCACGTCCAGGAGCGCGTCCCGCAGGTACGGGGCCGAGTAGCGGCCGCGGGCCCAGCGTTCGCCGGGTTCCTCGCCGAGGGGGGTTCCGCCGCACGCCCGCAGGACGGCCGCGGCCCGTTCCCTGCGGTGGGCGACGTCCTCGGCGGTGCCCTCGTAGCCGGTGATCGCCTGGCAGCCGGCGGACCCGTCGGCGAGCGAGGCGCCGATGGCGTCGGGCTGGGCCAGTCCGATCAGGGTCTCCGTCTCGTCGGACAGGCGCAGCACGGTCGGCAGCGGCCCGTCCTGGGCGAGCCGGCGCACCGCCTCCGTGCCCTCCTCGAACGAGGCGAACCGCCACCCCTCGTAGACGCGGGTCCGCGGCAGCGGGCGCAGCCGGACGGTCACCGCCGTGATCACGCCGAACGCCCCCTCGGAACCGAGGACGAGCTGGCGAAGGTCGGGACCGGCGGCCGAGCGCGGGGCCCGGCCCGCCTCCAGGGTGCCTTCGGGAGTGGCGAGGGTGAGGCCGAGCACCATCTCGTCGAAGCGGCCGTAGCCCGCGGACGCCTGGCCGCTGGAGCGGGCGGCGGCGAACCCGCCGATGGTGGCCCACTCGTAGGACTGCGGGAAGTGACCGAGGGTGAAGCCGTGTCCGGCGAGCAGCGCTTCGGCGTGCGGGGCGCGCAGGCCGGGCTGGAGGGTGGCGGTCCGCGAGACCGGGTCGAGGGCGAGCAGCCGGTCCATGCGGCGCAGGTCGAGGGCGACGAAGGGTCGCCGGCCGGACGCCCGGTGCTCGGGAGCGAGGCCGCCGACGACGGACGTGCCGCCGCCGAACGGCACGAGGGCCACGTCATGGGCGGCGCAGGCACGCAGCACGGCGAGCACCTCGTCGTGGCCGGCGGGGAGCACCACGGCCGCGGGCAGGTCGGTGAGGTCGCCGCCCCGGATGCGGAGCAGGTCGGGGGTGGACTTGCCGCGGGTGTGGCGGATGCGTGCGCCGGCGTCGGTCCGGACGTGCTGCTCGCCGCCGACCGCCTCCTCCAGGGCCCGGCGGGCGGCGGCGGTCAGCGGGGACTCGGGGACGCGCAGTTCTTCCCAGCCGACCGGGGCGGCACCGGCGGGCCTCACCCCGAGCAGGTCGCGCAGCAGCCCGGTCACGGGGGCGGGCAGCGGTGCGGCCTCGGCCGGGTCGCCCCAGCCGCTCCACAGCATGTCCATGGGTCGTTCCTCACCGGTCGCGTCGAAGGGGCGTTACACTGTTACACATGACGCCTATTCGTCACAACGGTCCGGACCGCGGAAGCGGGAGCGAAAGCAGCGGGGACGCCTCGAGCGGCACGGAGGACATGCACGGCCCGGACGGCGCGCCCAGCCGAGACGGCGCACACGGCACGCGCGCGGCGGACGGCGGGAAGGGCGCGGGCGCCGGGGCGGGCCCCGGTGCCGCGGGCGCCGGGGCGGCGGGTTCCGCCTCGCCGTCCGGTGATCCCGTGCTCGACGCCGTACGCGACTGCGTCCTGGCCGTGGGGGTCCGCCGTACGACCCTGACGGACGTGGCCCGGCGGGCGGGCGTCTCCCGGATGACGCTCTACCGGCGCTGGCCGGACGTCCGTTCCCTGGTGGGCGATCTGATGACCCGGGAGTGGATCGGCGTGGCCACCGGCGCGATGCCCGAGCGGCGGCCCGGTACGGCCACCCGCGCCCTGATCGTGGACGGTCTGGTGGCGGGGGTGGCGGCCTTCCGCGCGCACCCCCTGTTCCGGAAGATCGTCGACGTGGACCCCGAGCTGCTGCTCCCCTACGTCCTCGACCGGCGGGGAGCCAGCCAGGACGCCCTGCTCGAACTGGTCACCGAGGCCCTGCGCGAGGGCCACGCCGACGGATCGGTGCGCCCCGGCCATCCCGCGCGGCAGGCGCGCTCCCTGCTGCTGGTCGTCCAGTCCTTCACGTTGTCGCTGCGCACGATGGCCGACGAGGACGACCCCGAGCTGACCGCGCAGGCGTTCCTCGGGGAACTGCGGACCCTTCTGGAGAGGACCCTGACGCCATGAGCCCCGCCCCCTCCCGTCCCGGCCCGGCGGATTGCGCCGGCCCGTCCGGCTCCCCTGCCCGCTCGTCGCTGAGCGCCGCCCGGCGGGCGCGCGAACTGGCGCTGACCGTGGGCGGCCCCGCCGTGGACGTCCTGGTGGTCGGGCTGGGCGCCACCGGCGCCGGCGTGGCCCTGGACGCCGCGGCCCGCGGGCTGTCCGTGGCCGCGGTCGACGCCCACGACCTGGCCTTCGGCACCTCCCGCTGGAGTTCCAAGCTCGTCCACGGCGGCCTGCGCTACCTGGCCTCCGCCCAGCTCGACGTCGCCCACGAGAGCGCGGTGGAACGCGGGGTGCTGATGGAACGCACCGCACCCCATCTGGTCGGCGCGCAGCCGTTCGTCCTCCCGCTGACCCCCTTGGTCTCCCGGCGCCAGGCGGCCCTGGCCTGGGCGGGTTTCCGGGCGGGCGACGGGCTGCGCCTGGCCGCGCGCACCGCCCGCGCCACCCTGCCCGCGCCGCGCCGGACGTCCGCCGTGGAGACCCGCCACCTCGCCCCCGCGCTCCGCGGGGCCGGGCTGCGCGGCGGCCTGCTGTCCTGGGACGGACGGCTCAGCGACGACGCCCGCCTGGTCACCGCCGTCGCGCGGACGGCCGCGGCACACGGAGCACGGATCCTGACGCGTGTACGGGCCCTGGAACTGACCGCGTCCGGCGCCCGGGTACGCGACCGGCTCACCGGGGAGGAGGGGGAGATCCGCGCCCGCTCGGTGATCAACGCCTCCGGCGTGTGGGCGGGCGGTCTGGTCGACGGCGTGCGGATCCGGCCCTCCCGCGGCACCCACCTCGTGCTGCGCGCCGCCCGTCTCGGGCCGCTGCCCGCCGGCCTGCACATCCCCGTGCCGGGTGAGACCAACCGTTTCGTCCTCGTGCTGCCCCAGGGGGACGGCCGGGTGTACGTCGGACTCACCGACGAACCCGTCGACGGTGGGATCCCGGACGTTCCCGAGGTCCCCGAGACGGACATCGGCTTCCTGCTGGACGTCCTGGGGTCCGCCCTGGAGACGCCGGTCCGCCGCGAGGACGTGGTGGGCGCCTTCGCGGGCCTGCGACCGCTCCTGGACACCGGGTCCGGCGGTCCGTCCGGCGCGGCTTCCCGCACCGCCGACATCTCGCGCAGGCACGCGGTGCTCACCTCGCCGGAGGGAGTGGTCACCGTGGTCGGCGGCAAGCTCACCACCTACCGCCGGATGGCCGAGGACGCCGTCGACGCCGCCGTGCGCACCCGCGGCCTGGCCGCGGGGCCCTCCCCGACGGCCGCGCTGCCCCTGGTCGGTGCCGCCTCGCCCCGCGCGCTGGCCGCGCTGCCGGCGCCCCGCCGTCTGGTCCGCCGCTACGGCACCGAGGCGCCGGCGGTGCACGCGCTCGGCGCCGCCGATCCGGAGCTGCGCGAACCCGTGCTGGAGGGGCACCCCGTCACCCGCGCCGAGCTGGTGTGGGCCGTACGGCACGAGGGGGCGCTCGACGAGAGCGATCTGCTCGACCGGCGTACGCGGATCGGCCTGGTCCCGGCCGACCGGGCAGCGGCGCTGCCCGCCGCCAGGAACGCGATGGGCCAGGCGCTGGGATCGCGGTGAGGCGGCGGTCCGGTACCGGGACCGGGCCGGTGCGGCGGGGCGGGGCTGCCGCGGGGAGGGCCCGGGGCGGCGGGGGTCGCGGCGGCGGTGGCCGCGCGGCGCCCGCGCCCTGGGGCAGCGGCGCGGCGGAGGGTCAGGCCGCCAGGGTCCCGTCCGGTGCCAGACGGACCAGGAGCTGGGCGCGGTGCAGGGCGGCCACGGGGGCGAGGAGGTCGGGGTGGCGCAGCAGGGCCGCCGCCGAGCTGTCCCGCTCGTCGGGGGTGAGCAGGCGCCGGAACTCGACCGGAGCGTGCGGCGCACGGCCGTCGTCGGTGAGCGCGTCCTCGGTGAGCGCGGCCACGGCGCGGCCGGCCAGGGCGGGATCGGTGAGCAGGCAGGCCGCCCAGCTCGCCACGACCTCGTCCACCCAGGTGCGCCAGGCGTACGTGTCGGGGTCCCCGGCCCCGGCCCCGTCCGCGCCGGCGACCCAGTCCAGCCGGGCGGAACCGCCGGGACCGGCCAGGCCGACCAGCGCCGCGTCCATCGGCGTCGGGTAGCGCAGCCAGGCCGCGAGCGCCACCGCCTGGCGCGCCTGCACCTCGCACAGGGCGGAGGCCAGGGCGCCGCCGGACGCCGGGTACGCGGCGGTCAGCCACTGGGCGGTCGCCGCGATGAGGGGGGAGAGATCTTCGAGCACTGCCGGGCCGTTCGCACTGGTTCACGGACACAGGGACTACCCGGAACCGTAGTGCGCGGCCCGCGCCCCGCCTATGGCGCGGACCTCCTCCGGGGCGTGGCCTTGGCCACAGCGCGAGCGCCGCGGCGGGGCGGCCCGGAGGAGGTCCGGAGCGACGGGACGGGGGCGGGTCAGGCTTCCGCGGGGAACCGCTCCCAGACGCGGTGCGCGCCCAGGAGGCGGGTGATCTGCTCCAGGGTGGCGGTGCCGCTGTCCCCGAGGACCACGCCGGGCGCGTCGGTCGGGACGCCCGCCGCCTCCAGCGCGGCCTCGGCTCCCTTCCAGGCGCCGATCGCCTTGCCGTGCCGGAACGCCTCGGACAGCAGCAGGCTGACGCGGGGGTCGTGGCTCGCCTGCCGCGGGGAGGCCAGGCCGGACTTCGCGTCCCGGGCGCCGAAGGCGTCGGCGCCCACGCCCGGCGTACCCGACACCAGCACGGCGTCGAACTCCACGGACCGGGCGGTGGCGTAGGTGCGCTGCACGGACAGCGGGTCGGCGCCGTCCCCGAGCGTGCCGCCGACGGGCGCGACGACGAGGGGCACCATGCCGCCGGCGAGCACGGCCTCCCGCACGGCCCGTACGCCGTCCAGGTCGCCGTCCGGACCCGCGACGATCCCGATCACCCTGCCGTCCGTGGGCCAGGTGTGGCCGACCTGGGACAGCGCGGGGCTGGGCTGCACGTCGGCCAGCGGCACGGTCGCCTCCGGCGCGGGCAGGCCGAGCCCGGCGGCGACCTCCGCGCACAGCTCGGGGTCGATGTTGGCGAGCACCTGAAGGCCCCGCTCCTTGACGGCCTGCTCGTAGCACTTGCCCAGTTCGAAGGTGTAGGCGCCGATGATGTGCTCGCGCTCGACGGGGCTCATGCTGAGCCAGAACCGGCGGGGCTGGCTGAAGTGGTCCGCGAACGTCTCGGGGGCCTCCCGGACCTTCTTCGCCTCCGGGATGCGCACGGGAGCCTCGACGAACGCTCCCGCGTCCGCCCCGGCGGTGAACGGGCAGCCGCCGTCGAGGGAGTTCGGCCGGTAGGGGGCCACGCCCCGGTGCACGGCCGTCTGGTGGAAGCCGTCGCGCAGCATGTCGTTGACGGGGGCGTGCGGGCGGTTGATCGGGATCTGCGCGAAGTTGGGGCCGCCGAGCCGGGTGATCTGGGTGTCCAGGTAGGAGAACAGCCGACCGGACAGCAGGGGGTCGTCGGTGATGTCGATGCCGGGCACGAGGTGGCCGGGGTGGAAGGCGACCTGCTCGGTCTCGGCGAAGAAGTTCGACGGGTTGCGGTTGAGGACGAGCCGTCCGACGGGCTGCACGGGGGCGAGTTCCTCGGGGACGATGTTCGTCGGGTCCAGCAGGTCGATGCCCTCGAAGGTCTGCTCGGGGGTGTCGGGGAAGGTCTGGATGCCCAGCTCCCACTCGGGGTAGGCGCCGGCCTCGATGGCGTCGGCCAGGTCCCGCCGGTGGAAGTCGGGGTCGACGCCGCCCACGATCTGGGCCTCCTCCCACACCAGCGAGTGGACGCCCAGTTTCGGCTTCCAGTGCCACTTCACCAGCGTGGTGCGGCCCTCGGCGTCGACCAGGCGGAAGGTGTGGATGCCGAAGCCCTCCATCATGCGGAAGGAGCGGGGGATGCCCCGGTCCGACATGTTCCACAGGACGTGGTGGGTGGCCTCGGTGTGCAGGGTGACGAAGTCCCAGTGCGTGTCGTGGGCGCTCTGCGCCTGCGGGATCTCCCGGTCGGGGTGCGGCTTGGCGGCGTGCACGATGTCGGGGAACTTGATGGCGTCCTGGATGAAGAACACCGGGATGTTGTTCCCGACCAGGTCGAAGACGCCCTCGCTGGTGTAGAACTTGGTCGCGAACCCGCGGGTGTCCCGCACGGTGTCGGCGGATCCGCGCGAGCCGAGCACCGTGGAGAACCGTACGAAGACCGGGGTCTCGACGTCCTTGGCGAGGAAGGCGGCCTTGGTCACCGAGGACGCGGTCCCGTAGCTGGTGAAGACGCCGTGCGCCGCGGCCCCGCGGGCGTGGACCACGCGCTCCGGGATGCGCTCGTGGTCGAAGTGCATCACCTTCTCGCGCAGATGATGGTCCTGCAGCAGTACGGGACCGCGCGGCCCCGCCTTGAGCGAGTGATCGGTGTCGTACAGCCGCGCCCCCTGCGCGGTGGTCAGGTAGCTCCCGCTCTGCGCCATACGGGCCCGGTCCGCCCCGGTCGGCTGCCCGGTGGGCGAGACGGTGTCCGGTCCGCTCTGGTCGGGCTTGGGCGGCAGCGGGTCGCGCGGCTGTGTCGGCTCGGCGACGGAGGGGGACTCGGAACCCGGCTTCCCCGGGATGCCCTCCTCCGGTCCCGCGCCGTCACCCTGGAGCGCGTCGGCCACCTTGTGGGCCGCCTGCTTGATGGGGTTGGCCTCGCTCATGCGTACCGTTCCTCCACTCCTGGCCGCCCCCACGTGCGTGTGCGGCGGCCGTCACTGTCCGATCGCCGGTCGCCCCGAGGGGCCCCTCGCCTGCGGCTGCCACCGGTCCTGCCGTTCGGTCCGAGAGATCGAAAAACGTGGGCAAACAGCCCTTTACGGACATCGGCCCTGTCAATCTCTCACGGCCCGGAGGGCGGCGCACCGGGGCCCGCCACGACGGGGTGAACCCCCGGGTGCCGTGCCGCCCCTCCCCCTTCCCTCCGCGGTCGCCGCCACCCCGGCCGGCTGTCACCCCCACGTACCCCGGTCGCGCCGGTCAAGCCCTGCGGAAAACGCGTCGGTCGCGGTGACCGGCTCCCGGCAGGGGGGACCGGGCCGCACGGCGGCCGGACCCGAGCCGTGCCGTGTCGGCGCGGGCACGGCGGGTACCCGTCCCGGCGCCGCAGGACAGCGGAAACCGTCCGGTGCGCCGGTGACGGCCCGGCCGTCCGGCGCCGAGACGGTCCGGCGGTTCGGAGACGAAGACGGAGGGAGCGGGCATGGCAGGGGACGGAGGGGGCACGGCGCCCGCACGGCGCGGCGGACCGGCGGGTCTTCGCCTGGCGGCGGACGCGGCCGAGCGGCCGGCGCACCCGGCGCCGCAGGCCGCACAGGACCTGACACCCCAGGCTCCGCAGGACCCCGCGCCCCAGGCCGGAGGGGGCCGCACCGCCCGGGCGCCGCGGGAGCACCCGCCCCAGGAGCCGCAGCAACTGCCCCGGGACCGCAACCAGGCGATCCTGGAGGCGACCAAGCAGGTCGGAGCCCTGCTCAAGCGGAAAGGTCACGCTTTCGCCCTGGCCGGCAGCGTGGCGGTGTACGCGCACGGCGGCAGCGAGAACCTGCAGCACGACGCCGACTTCTGCGTCCTGCCCGACGACGCCCGGGCGGTGGCGGCCACCCTGCGGGAGAGCGGCCTCACGGTCTACGAGCCGCCGGAGGACTGGCTCATCAAGGCCAAGTGCTTCGACCAGGACATCGACGTCATCTTCGTCCTCGCTCACCAGCCCGTCTCCCGGGAGATGCTGGGCCGCGCCGAGGAACTGTCGGTCGACTCCGTGCGCATGCCCGTCCTGTCCCCGACCGATCTGCTGTGGAGCCTGATCGCCGCGTTCTCCGAGCACCACTGCGACTTCGGCGCCGTGCTCCCCATCGCCCGCGCCCTGCGCGAGAAGGTCGACTGGGACCGGGTCCGGCGCGCCTGCGGCGACGACCCCATGCCGGCCTCCTTCTTCTTCCTCCTCGAACGCCTGAACGTCATCGCCCCGCCGAAGGAGCCGTCATGAACCACCACCTCGGAGAGCGGGCATCCGGTCCTCCTGCCTGCGGAGACAACCTGGAGTACCGCGTGGCCCATCTCAGGGAGCGGATCGCCGGCGGCCCGCTGGGCGAGCTGGGGGTGCGGCTCGAGGTGCGCGGCGAGGCGGTGCTGCTCACCGGCACGGTCCCGTCGGCGCACTGCCGGGACGAGATCTGCGGCCTCGTCGGCGCCGAACTCGCCGGCCACCGCGTCCACTGCGACGTGGTCGTCACCGACGCCTCCTCCCCCGACCACGCGGAGGACCTCGCATGATCCGGATCGCAGCGGTCGGGGACATCCACATGGCCCCCGAGACCCAGGGCACCCTGCGGCCCGCCTTCGAGACGCTGCCCGAGTGCGCCGACATCCTGCTGCTGGCGGGCGACCTCACCCGGCACGGAACACCGGAGGAGGCACGGGTGGTGGCGCGGGAGATCGAGGGTCTGGGGGTGCCGGTCGTGGCGGTCCTCGGCAACCACGACCACCACGACGAACGGCCCGAGGAGGTCGCCGCCGTCCTGGAGGACGCGGGCGCGCAGGTGCTGGAGGGGCGCGGGGTCGTCATCCGGTGCGGCGCGGCACGGGTCGGCGTCGCGGGGACCAAGGGCTTCGGCGGCGGCTTCCTCGGCCGCAGCGCGGGCGAGTTCGGCGAACCGCTGATGAAGGAGTTCGTGCGGTGCAGCCGCCGCTGCGCCGAGGGCCTGCGCGCCTGCCTGGAGGATCTGGGCGAGCAGGGCTGCGACGCGCGCATCGCGCTCACGCACTACTCCCCCGTACCGGAGACGCTCGCGGGTGAGCCCCTGGAGATCTACCCGTTCCTCGGCAGTTACCTGCTGGCCGAGGCCGTCGACACGGCAGGCGCCGACCTCGCCGTGCACGGACACGCGCACGCCGGCACGGAGAACGGGATGACGAGCGGCGGCGTGCGCGTGCGCAACGTCGCCCAACCGGTCATCGGGCGCGCGTTCCACGTGTACCACCTGCACGACGGCGACGACGGAGGGCCGGGAGAAGAAGCGGGGCGGTGACCGTGGGTTCGAGCAGCGGGGCGGCGACCGGGAGTCCGGGGGCTGGCGCGTGCGGGCCCCCGCGCAGGCGGGCGGGGGCCGCGCCTCCCGTTCCGTACCCTGGGGCCCGTGCACATCTGTTTCGTCTGCAGCGGGAACATCTGCCGGTCGCCGTCCGCCGCCCTGGTGTTCGCCGAGCATCTGCGCCGGGCGGGGCTCGCCGGCCGGGTGCGGGTCACCAGTGCGGGTATCGGCCCCTGGCACGCCGGGGAGCCCATCGACGAGCGGGCCGGTGACGTGCTGGTCCGGCACGGCTACCCCGTGGAGCACGTGGCCGCGCAGGTCGGGGCCGAGCATCTGGACGCCGACCTGTTCCTGGCCATGGACCGCGGTCACGAGAAGGCGCTGCGCCGTCTCGTCGAGGACCCGTCCCGGGTCCGCATGCTCCGCTCGTTCGACCCGGAAGCGGGCGCGGACGCGAGCACGTGCCTCGACGTCCCCGACCCGTACTACGGCGGCCCGGAGGGCTTCGAAGACGTGCTGGCCATGATCGAGGCCACGATGGAGGGGCTGCTCGCCTGGGTACGGGACCGTCTGGCGCCGTGACCGCCCGGCCGGCCGGCGCCGCCGCCGCGACGCACGGCGCCGCCCGACGGACCGGCCCGCCCCGCGGCCCGCGCCAGGAAGGGTGACCGGCGCTCCGGGTGCCGGTTCCCCCGACGTGGCGAATCTCGCTCTGTGCAGACGGCCCGTTTGCGCTCGCCACGTGTGAGCAGGCGGTGTCCTGGATGTCTGTGCGTCGGCAGAGAGGAGCCCTCATGGCGGGCAACGGAGACGGCCTTCGGGAGAACGAGGCCGATCGGGGTGCCTTCAGACGTCACCGCACGCTGTTCCGCGCGGCTGAGCGCCGCAGGAACCCGCCGTTGCGGCGGACCGACATCACCGTCACCGACGAGCGTGCCGTACGGCGCGCGGTGAAGGCCGCCTCGCTGGGCAACGCCATGGAGTGGTTCGACTTCGGCATCTACAGCTATCTGGCCGTCACCATCGGACACGTCTTCTTCCCGTCCGGGAACGGCACGGTCGAGCTGCTGGCGTCGTTCGCGACGTTCGCCGTGTCCTTCCTGGTGCGTCCGCTCGGCGGCATGGTGTTCGGACCGATGGGCGACAAGATCGGCCGCAAGACCGTCCTGGCGATGACGATGATCATGATGGCGATCGGGACGTTCGCGATCGGCCTCATCCCGTCGTACACCGCCATCGGTTTCTGGGCGCCGGCCCTGCTGATCTTCTTCCGGCTGGTGCAGGGCTTCTCCACGGGCGGTGAGTACGGCGGTGCCTCCACGTTCATCGCCGAGTACGCGCCCGACCGGCGCCGGGGCTTCTTCGGGAGCTTCCTGGAGCTGGGCACGCTCGCCGGGTACGTCGGCGCGGCGGGCCTGGTGACCGTGCTGACCACCGTCCTCGGCAGCGGCGGGATGGAGTCCTGGGGGTGGCGCGTGCCGTTCCTGGTGGCCGGGCCCATCGGGCTGGTCGGTCTGTACCTGCGGCTGCGGCTGGACGAGACGCCCGCCTTCCAGAAGCTGGAGGACGCCTCGGTGCACCGGGCGTCCGAGGCGGCGTCCGCGGTGGAGACGACCGCCAAGGGGGACATCGCGAAGATCTTCCGCCAGTACTGGCCGTCCCTGGTGCTGTGCGTCTGCCTGGTCGGCGCCTACAACATCACCGACTACATGCTCCTGTCGTACATGCCCACCTATCTGTCCGACGAACTGGGCTACAGCGAGACGAACGGCCTGCTGATCCTGATCGGCACCATGGTGGTCCTGATGCTGCTGATCAACCAGGTCGGCAGGCTGTCCGACCGGATCGGCCGCAAGCCCGTCCTGATGACCGGCATGCTGGGCTTCCTGCTGCTGTCCGTGCCCGCCTTCCTGCTGGTCGGCCAGGGCGGTGCGGTCGCGGTGACCGCGGGGATGCTGATGCTGGGACTGTCCCTGGTGTGCATGCTCGGGACGATGTCCGCGGCGCTGCCCGCCCTGTTCCCGACCGAGGTGCGCTACGGCTCCCTGTCCATCGGGTACAACCTGGCCACCTCGCTCTTCGGCGGAACGACCCCGCTGGTGATCACCGCGCTGATCTCGGCCACCGGCAGCGAACTCATGCCCGCCTACTACGCCATGGCCGCCGCGCTGGTCGGCGTGGTCTCCGTGGCGTGCATGAAGGAGACCGCGCGCAGGCCGCTGGCGGGCTCCCCGCCCGCGGTGGCGACCGCTGAGGAAGCGGCACGGATGGTGGAGAGCCAGGCGCCCGCGCCGAAGTTCTGAGCCACCGCGCGACCGCCGCAGGGCGGCGGACCGGGGCCCGCACGCCCGCCCTCGCACCGCTGCGCACAGACCGTCCGAGTCTGGCGTGTCAACTCGGCCGCCTCTGCTCCTTCTTGAGCGGGTGAGACTCTCACGCGTCACGGCCGGCCGGACCGGAAGCGGCCCGGCCGCCGACCCCTTCCTGCCCACCTCGGCGGGGGTGTCAGGGGTGGCGGGTGGAGAAGTGGCCGACACCTGGAGGAGGTTGGCCGACCCGCGGCCCACGGGTCCGGCGCGCCGACCGCTCGCGCCCCACGGTCCCGGCGCGTCACCGCCCTGCGCACCGCGCCCGCCGCGCCTCGCCCTCTCGCGCCCGCCGCCCACGCGCGCCGTCCGCCTGCGGCCCGGTGCCCCCTCCGTTCACGGCTCACGCGCCCGACCGCACACGGCTCACACCCCCCGACCGCACACGGCTCACCCGCCCGTCCGTTCACGGCTCACGCGTCCCGACCGCCCGGGCACCGTCCGGGTTGCCCCGTAAATGTTCTGGTTTGGTCAATAAGTAGCACTGCCGTCACAGTAGTTGCTTTCGCGGCTCTCGTCCGTGTTAGGAAATACGGCGTCACTGACCGGCGGGCCGCCTCGGCGGGGCTTCGCGGGTCATGTCGTACCGGCCCGCGAAGGCCGCAGGGGGAAGAGGTAACACCGCAATGAACCGCACACGCACGGCCGTCGCGGCCCTGGTGGCCACCGGCGTCCTCACCACCGCCCAGTGGGGACTGGCCGGTGCCGCCTCGGCGGCGACCGTCACCCAGAAGAGCGCGGGCTGCCCGCTCGACATCGTCTACCCGACCCGGTTCTACGTGGACCACCACGGCTGGGTGACGGGCAGCGGCCTGTACTTCGGCATCAGGAGCAGGACCAGCCGGAGCTACAAGAACGTCACCTTCACCGTCACCGACGTCAGGAACCTCCGCTTCGGCTCGGCGACGGCCACGGGCGGCCGGATCAGCCACCGGACGTCGAAGACCGTGTCCGTCTCCACCCGGACCTTCAAGGGAAGGGCGAGCCTCGGTTTCAAGGTCCGCACCCACCTGCTCAACACCCGCGACTACAAGCTGAAGTTCACCCTGCGCGGTTCCGGCTGGCGCTGCGCCGTGAACCAGGGCACCTGGGGGTCCTGACCCCGGCCACGGTCCGCCGTTCCTGACCCGTCCACCCGGTGCCCCGGCCCCCGGCCGGGGCACCGGCATGCCATGATCGCCTTACGCGGTGCCACGGCGGCCGGGGGGTACGCTGCGGGGACCGCAGTCCGCGGGCGACGACACCCCCGGAGCGGCACACGTGGCCGGAAGAAGGGTGGTGTGCGGGATGGACTGGCGCGACTTCGCCGAGAAGATGGCCGATCTGGCCCGGCGTCTGCTGGCCCAGCCGTCCCCGGCGGCGACGCTCGAGGAGATCGCGTCCGCGGCGGTGGAACTCATCGACGGGTGCGAGGCCGCGGGGATCCTGGCCGTGCGCAAGGGACGCGCCGTGAGTCTGGCCGCGACCGCCGGCATGGTCGAGGAGTCCGACCGCCTCCAGGGCGAGCTGGGCGAGGGCCCCTGTTTCGACGCCGCCCGCCGGGTGAACGGCGACCGGGTGTTCCGCATCACCGACCTGACCCGGCCGCAGCCCGAGTGGCCGCGGTACGCCCCGGGGGCCCGGGACCTCGGCATCGGCAGCATGATGGGCTTCCTGCTGTTCACCGACGACCAGGACTTCGGCGCGCTGGACTGCTACTCCAGCCGTCCTGGCGCCTTCACCCAGGACAGCGAGACGGCCGGCTGGCTGCTCGCCTCGCACGCCGCCGTCGCCCTAGCCGGTGCCAGCACCGTCGACCAGCTGGAACACGCCCTGGAGACCCGGCACGCGATCGGCGAGGCGATGGGCATCCTGCGCGAGCGGCACCGGCTCAGCGAGGAGGACGCCTTTGCGGTGCTGCGCCGCATCTCCCAGCACCACAACGTCAAGCTCCGCGACGTCGCCCAGAACATCCGCGGGCAGGGCCCCCACAAGCCCTGACGGCGGTACGGCCGCGCCACCCGGACGGCCGTACCGGGGCCCGCGGCCTCCCCGGCGGACGCGCCGCCCTCGCACCGGTCGCCGGCGCGTCCGTCACCGGGCCGACGCTCACCGGCGCCGGGCCGGGCGGCCCGGGCGTGCCGTCCACCCCCCGGACCGCGTCCGGCGGACGGGCGGGCCACCGGAGCCCGCGTACGAACCGCCCGGCAGCGGCGCAGGGATGCCGTGGGTGGCCCCGACGGGACCGGTGGAACCGGGACGGCGGCCGTGCGTCCCGCCGGAAGCCGCCGCACGGGTGGACGCCGACGGCCGCACTCCCCCGCCGGGCAGCGCCGCCCTGCCGGACGGCCGCCCACTCGGACGCCCGGACGCCCGTATGACCGGAAAGCCCGATGGCCGGATGGCCGGATGGCCGGATGGCGGACACGCACCGTCCCGGTGTTCGCCGTGCACCGTCCCGCGCCTGCGCCCGCCCCCCACGCGGTTCCCGCGACCGCGGCGGTGGCCGCTCGGCGGGCGTGCGGCCGCGGGGAAGGGGGCCCTGCCGTCGTCGGTGAACCGGCCCGGCGCACAGGTGTGACGGGCCTCGCCACGAAGGGCCCGGCAGTGTAGACATGGCACATGGTCCGACTCCCGGGTCGAGCCGGTACCCGGTCGACCCGCCGTTCTGACGGTCAGCGTCTTCAGCCGGCGCCCGGTACCGCTCGTCGAGCGCGTGAGCGCGCCGAGCGGGACCGGGCCGCGGGCGGCTGGTTCGCGCGGCGGTGGGCCGCCCTGCGCGGCCGCACCGTCGCCGGACAGGTGTTCGTGCTCCAGGTCGTCGTGGTGCTGCTGCTGGTCCTGGCCGCGGTCGTCGCCCTGGTGCTGCAGGTGCAGCACGACAGCACCCAGGAGGCCCGCAACCGGTCGCTGGCGGTCGCCGAGTCGTTCGCCAACGCGCCGGGGACCGCCGCGGCACTCACCGGGCCCGATCCGACGGCCGTGCTGCAACCGCGCGCCGAGGCGGCCCGCGCGGCGGCGCACGTCGACTTCATCGTCGTGATGAACACCGCCGGGATCCGCTACACCCACCCCGTGGCGAACCGGATCGGCAAGAAGTTCGTGGGCACCATCGCGCCCGCGGTGCACGGCAGACCCGTGGTCGAGGAGATCAACGGGACCATCGGGCGTCTGGTGCAGGCGGTGGTACCGGTCAAGGCGCCGGACGGCACGGTGGTGGGGCTGGTGGCGGCCGGCATCACCACGCGCAACGCGGGGGGCCTCGCGGACCGGCAGCTGCCCGTCGTGCTGGGCGCGGCCGCCGTCGGCCTCGCCCTGGCGACCGCGGGGACCGCCCTGGTCAGCAGGCGGCTGCTGCGTCAGACGCACGGCCTGGGGCCGGGCGAGATGACCCGGATGTACGAGCACCACGACGCGGTGCTCCACTCGGTGAGGGAGGGCGTGATCATCGTCGGCGACGACGGCCGGCTGCTCCTCGCCAACGACGAGGCGCACCGCCTGCTCGGCCTGCCCGAGGACGCCGAGGGCCGCCGGGTGCTCGACCTGGGGCTGGATCCGGGCACGGCGGCGCTGCTCGCCTCCGGGCGGATCGCCACCGACGAGGTGCACCTGGTCGGCGACCGGTTGCTGGCGATCAACCAGCGGGCCACCGACCTGGAGGGCGGCCCCTCGGGCAGCGTGGCCACCCTGCGCGACTCCACGGAGCTGCGCTCGCTGTCCGGACGCGCGGAGGAGGCCCGCGAGCGCCTCAGCCTGCTCTACGACGCCGGGGTGGGCGTGGGCACCACCCTGGACGTGACCCGGACCGCGGAGGAACTGGTACGGGTGGCCGTGCCGCGCTTCGCGGACTTCGCCACGGTGGACCTGTACGACGCCGTGCTGCGCGGCGAGGAGCCGGAACAGGGTGCCGCGCTGCGCCGTGCGGCGGCCGGCGGCATCCGCGACGACGCGCCGCTGCTCCCGGTGGGCTCGCAGATCCGCCTGGTGGCGTCCTCCCCGCAGGCGCGCAGTCTCAGCGCCCGCCGGCCGGTCCTCGAACCGCGGGTCGAGGCCGCCCCCGGCGGGCCGGCGCGGGAGGCGGAAGGCACCGGCCAGGTGGCCCGGTACGGCATCCACTCGCTGATCACCGTCCCGGTGCGGGCGGGCAACGTGATCCTCGGTGTCGTCGACTTCTGGCGCTCGCAGAAGGACGAACCCTTCGACGCCGAGGAACTGGCCCTGGCCGAGGAACTGGTGGCGCGCGCCGCGGTCTCCATCGACAACGCCCGGCGCTACACGCGCGAGCACGGCATGGCCGTCACCCTCCAGCGCAGTCTGCTGCCGCGCAGCCTGCCCGAGCAGGGCGCCCTCGAGATCGCCTACCGCTACCTGCCCGCGCAGGCGGGGGTGGGCGGGGACTGGTTCGACGTGCTGCCGCTGTCGGGGGCGCGGGTGGCGCTGGTCGTCGGGGACGTGGTCGGTCACGGACTGCACGCGGCGGCCACGATGGGCCGGCTGCGCACGGCCGTGCACAACTTCTCCGCCCTGGACCTGCCGCCCGACGAACTGCTGGGGCTGCTGGACGAGATGGTCGACCGGATCGACCAGGACGAGAGGACCGGGGCCACCGACGGTGCCGGCGCGCCCGTGATCGGCGCGACCTGCCTCTACGCGGTCTACGATCCCGTCTCCCGGCGCTGCGCGATCGCCCGCGCCGGACATCCGCCGCCGGCCGTGATCACCCCCGGCGGCGAGGTGACGTTCGCCGACGTGCCCGCCGGACCCCCGCTCGGACTGGGCGGTCTGCCGTTCGAGACGGCCGAGCTGGAACTCGCCGAGGGCAGCCGTCTGGTGCTGTACACCGACGGGCTCGTCGAGGACCGGGCGCTCGACATCGACGTGGGCCTGGAGGAACTGCGCGGCGCGCTCTCCTCGGCCGGCCCGTCGCCCGAGGAGACGTGCCGCGCCGTGCTGGACTCGCGGCTGCCGTTCCGGCCGGGCGACGACATCGCGCTGCTCGTCGCGCGGACGCGGGCGCTGGGCGCCGACCGGACCGCCGAGTGGGAGGTGCCCGCGGACCCGGCGGCCGTCGGCGACGTACGGGCCTCGGTGAGCCGCTGCCTGGCGCGGTGGGGGCTGGAGGAGGCGGCCTTCACCACGGAGCTGATCCTCAGTGAGCTGGTGACCAACGCCATCCGGTACGGCAGCACGCCCATCCGGGTGCGGATGCTGCGCGACACCGCCCTGATCTGCGAGGTCTTCGACAGCAGCAGCACCTCGCCGCACCTGCGGTACGCGGCCTCCACCGACGAGGGGGGCCGGGGTCTGTTCCTGGTCGCGCAGCTCGCGGACCGCTGGGGCACCCGCTACACGCCCACCGGGAAGGTCATCTGGGCGGAGCAGTCCCTGTCCTGAACCCGGCGTCCGCCCTCTCCTGTTTCCTCCCGGCTCCCCTCGTGCATTCCCCCCTTCGTTTCCTCGTTCGTTCCTACGAATTCGTGCGCGACGGGTGCCCACCTGTTCGAGCCTCTGGTAGGAAACCTTCCTATCAGTTGGTCCCACGGACCAACTCCCCACCCCCCACTCCCCCTTGGAGCCCATGGTGCATCCGAACCCCGGCACGGCCCGCCCGGCCGGCGCCTCCCGCCGTACCGTCCTCGCCCTCCTCGGTGCCGGCGCGGTCGCCGTCCCGCTGCTCGGCGCCGTCCCGCAGGCGACGGCCGCCCCGGCCGCGGCGCCCGGCCTGGACGACCCGGCGAAGAAGGAGATCGCCATGAAACTGGTGTCGAGCGCGGAGAACTCCTCGCTCGACTGGAAGGCGCAGTACAAGTACATCGAGGACATCGGTGACGGCCGCGGCTACACCGCCGGCATCATCGGCTTCTGCTCCGGCACCGGCGACATGCTCGACCTGGTCCAGCTCTACACCGACCGCAAGCCCGGCAACGTGCTCGCCAGGTACCTGCCCGCCCTGCGCAGGGTCAACGGCAGCGACTCGCACTCCGGGCTCGACCCGGACTTCCCCAAGGACTGGCGCACCGCGGCCAAGGACAGCGCCTTCCAGCAGGCCCAGAACGACGAGCGGGACCGGGTGTACTTCGACCCGGCGGTCGCCCAGGGCAAGGCGGACGGACTGCGCGCGCTCGGCCAGTTCGCCTACTACGACGCCATCGTCATGCACGGTGACGGCGACGACCCGACCAGCTTCCGCGGCATCCGCAAGCGGGCGCTGCGCAGCGCCCAGCCGCCGGCGCGGGGCGGTGACGAGGTGGCGTACCTGAACGCGTTCCTGGACGCGCGGGTGTGGGCCATGAAGCAGGAGGAGGCGCACAGCGACACCAGCAGGGTCGACACCGCGCAGCGGGTCTTCCTGCGCAAGGGCAACCTGGACCTGAAGCCGCCGCTGGACTGGAAGGTGTACGGCGACTCGTACCACATCGGCTGACCGCCGGGCTGACCCCGGGCCGCCGCGTCCCGGGGTCAGCCGAGGGCACGGTCCAGGTTGTAGGCGGCGCTGATCAGGGACAGGTGGGTGAAAGCCTGCGGGAAGTTGCCCTGCTGTTCGCCGGTGCGGCCGATCTCCTCCGCGTACAGGCCCAGGTGGTTGGCGTAGGTGAGCATCTTCTCGAAGGCGAGGCGGGCCTCGTCCAGGCGCCCGGCGCGGGTCAGCGCCTCCACGTACCAGAAGGAGCAGATCGAGAAGGTGCCCTCGTCGCCGCTCACGCCGTCGGGGCTGCTGCGCGGGTCGTAGCGGTAGACGAGGGAGTCGGAGACCAGGTCCTCGGTGAGCGCGTCGAGGGTGGCCAGCCACTTGGGGTCGGTGGGGGCGATGAACTTGGCGAGCGGCATCATCAGGACGGCGGCGTCCAGCACGTCGCCGCCCTCGTACTGGACGAACGCCTGCCGCCGCGGCGACCAGCCGCGGTCCATGATGCGGCGGTAGATCGCGTCCCGGCCGCGCTGCCAGCGGGCCAGGTCGGCGGGCAGGCCGCGGCGGTTGGCCAGCCGGATCGCGCGTTCGACGGCCACCCAGCACATCAGGCGCGAGTACAGGAAGTCCCGGCGCCCGCCACGGGTCTCCCACACCCCCTCGTCGGGCTGGTCCCAGTGCGCGCAGACCCAGTCGACCAGCGCGCACACGTCGTCCCACTGGGCACTGGAGATCGGCTCGGCCCACTTGTCGTAGAGGTAGATGGAGTCGATCAGGGCGCCGTAGATGTCGAGCTGGAGCTGGTCGGCGGCGGCGTTGCCGACCCGGACCGGGGCGGAACCCTGGTGCCCCTCCAGGTGGGGCAGCTCACGCTCGGGGAGGTCGGTGCGGCCGTCGATGCCGTACATGATCTGCAGCGGGCCGGTCGCCCTGCCGTCGCCCGGACTGATGTGCCGGGTGACGAACCGCATGAAGGCCGCGGCCTCGCCGCTGAAGCCGAGGCGCAGCAGGGCGTAGACGGCGAAGGCGGCGTCGCGCACCCAGACGTAGCGGTAGTCCCAGTTGCGCTCGCCGCCGACGCGCTCGGGCAGGCTGGTGGTGGGCGCGGCCACGATGGCGCCGGTGGGGGCGTAGGTGAGGAGTTTGAGGGTGAGGGCGGAGCGGTGCACCATCTCCCGCCAGCGGCCCCGGTAGCGGGACTGCGCGATCCAGCGCCGCCAGTACGCCACGGTGGCCGCGAACTGCTCCTCCGCCTCGGTCCGCGCGCACCGGCGCGGGGCCACCTCGCCGCCGACCTGGTCGAGGGCGAAGACGGCGGACTCGCCCTCGGTGAGCTTGAAGTCGGCCCGGACGTCGGGCCCGTCGGTCTCCAGCGGCACGGTGGCCGTGAGGGCGAGGGCCAGGCGAGCGGACTCGAACAGGGTCATACAGCCCTGCGTGCGCACCGTGTGCGGGTCGGCGCCGTAGCCGAAGCGCGGGGCCACGCGCACGCGGAACGGGACGGTGCCCCGCACGCACACCACGCGCCGGATCAGCCGGTGCCGTTCGGCCTCGCCCAGGTCGCCCGAGACCGGCATGAAGTCCTGCACCTCCCCGACGCCGTCCTCGGTGAAGAACCGGGTGATCAGCACATTGGTGTCGGGGAAGTAGAACTGCTTGGTGCGGGCTCCCTGGGCCGCGGCGAGTTCGAAGCAGCCGCCCCGCTCGGCGTCCAGCACGGCGGCGAAGACGCTGGGGGCGTCGAAGGCGGGGCAGCAGTACCAGTCGATGGTGCCGTCGGTGCCGACCAGGGCGACCGTGCGCAGGTCGCCGATCAGGCCGTGGTCGGCGATCGGCACGTACCGGCGTGCGCCCGCCGGCGGCGGGCCTGAGCTGTCGGTCATCGCTGCGGCCTCCCTGTCGGGTCGCGCGGTCCCCGCGTGCCGCGCGGTCCCCGCGTCTGCCGCCCCGGCGGCTCGCCCGGGTCCTTCCAGCTTACGGAGCGGGGCGGTGGAACGGAGGTTTCCGGGCGGGACGGTCCGGTACTCCTGGAGCGGGCCGGGGCCGGCCCGCTCGGTGCGGCGGCCCTTCCGGATGCAGGGTGCGGCGCGGCGGGCAATCGTAGGAGGAGGTCCCGGTCCCGCGGCACGGGCGGCGCAGTCCGGACCCGGGCGGGTACCCGGCCGGACCCGAGGAGGACACATGTCGACGTCAGAGCCCGACGTATCCCGTTCGCCCGAAGCATCCCGTTCGCCAGGCAACCGTTGCACGCCGGACAGCGTGCTCCACGCCCGTACCGGCACCGACGTCTCGCCCGAGGACGTCGTGCTGGCCGCGGGCCGTGACATCACCCCGCGCAACCTGGAGTGGGCCAAGCGCAAGATCGAGACGGAGGGGCCTGCCGCCCTGGACAAACTGCTGCCCTAGCCGAGGGCGGACCGTGGGGTCCGTCGGCGTGACGGGGACCGGAGCCGTGGGCTGCGGTCCCCGTCCGTGCTGCGGGCCTTCCGCGCGTCCGTGGGCCCGCCCGGCCGGGATGACCATTGCAGGGCCGCGGGCCCGGGGGAAGCCGGGGAGAACCGGTGCGGAGCCGCACGGACCCCGGCAGGGCGGGGCGGACCCGTCTGCCACAGCGGTACTGGAGCCGTACGCGGCGGTACTGAAGCCGTGCGCGGCGGTGCCGTCAGCGCCCGGTGTCCTCGCCGGGCAGGGTGCTGTCGTCCTCGACGACGTGGACGGCGGCCTCCTCGGCGCCCGCGGCTCCCCCGTCGATGCCGGCGTCGAAGGCGACCTCCTCCTTGGTGGTGTCGGCGTGCGCGCCCTCGTCCGGGGCGACCAGGCGCCCGGCGCGCTCGTCCCCCGCCTCGGGGTCGACCGGCTCGCCCTCGCCGCCGGGCAGGTCGCCCGTGCCGTCGCCCTCCCGCTCGCCCGTGTCGGGCCGCTCCTGGGCCAGCCGCTGGTCGAGGCTCTCGCCCTCGTGCTGTTCGGCGGCCGTGGTGCCGTACTTGTCGACGCCGAGCGGCTTCTCGGGCGGTGAGTAGCCCTCGTCGAGGGTGTCGTCGTAGGTTCGCTCGCCGATCGCGTCCTGCATGTCCAGCGGCGCGGCGTCCTCCTGCTCCTCGTTGTTCCCGGTGGGCTGGTAGGCGTCGTCGGCCATCGGATCGGTGCTCACGGGTGCCTCCCTCGCGGCGGCTTGCGGTCGCGGTGTCGTGCTCCGCGTTTCCCGCCGCGGGCGCTCCAATCCCCCCGGCCGCGGATTCACCCGGTCACGGGCGCGCCGGGCGGCCCGTGCTCACTCGCGCCCGGCTTCGGCGGAGGCGGCCAGACCCGCCGTCCACTTCTCCTCGATCCGGCCGAGCTTCCACACCGCCAGGGCGAGCACCCAGGTGACGAAGAACAGGCCCACGATCACGAACCCGAGGACGTTCAGGTCGAGGCCCGCCACCCAGTCCCAGAAGAAGCCGTGCAGACCGAGCTTCCCGGCGAGCAGGCCGAGGAGTTCGACGGTGCCGATGATCAGGGCGACCGCCACGGACAGGCCGGTGACGGTGAGGTTGTAGTAGACCTTGCGGACGGGCTTGGAGAACGCCCAGCCGTAGGCGAAGTTCATGAACGAGCCGTCGATCGTGTCCAGCAGCGACATGCCGGCCGCGAACAGCACGGGCAGGCACAGGATCGCGTACCAGGGCAGCCCGGAGGCGGCGCCGGAGCCGGCCAGGACCAGCAGGGCGATCTCGGTGGCCGTGTCGAAGCCGAGGCCGAAGAGCAGGCCCAGCGGGTACATCTGCCAGGGCTTGGTGACCGACTTCATGACCCGGCCCAGGACGCGGTTCATGAAGCCGCGGTTGTTCAGCTGCTCCTCCAGGGCGGCCTCGTCGAAGCGGCCCGAGCGCATCTGCCGGAACACCTTCCAGATGCCGGCCAGGATGACGAGGTTGATGGCGGCGATGACGTAGAGGAAGGTGCCGGAGACGGTCGTGCCGATCAGGCCGGTGACGTCGTGCAGCTGCGAGTTGTCGTCGCGGACCGGACCGGCCAGCGCCTTCACGCCGAGGGAGAGCAGGAACGCCAGGCCGAAGACGATGCTGGAGTGGCCGAGGGAGAACCAGAAGCCGACCGACAGGGGCCGCTGCCCCTCGTTCATCAGCTTGCGGGTGGTGTTGTCGATGGCCGCGATGTGGTCGGCGTCGAAGGCGTGCCGCATGCCCAGGGTGTAGGCGGTCACTCCGATGCCGACGCCGAAGGACCTGGTGCCGATGCTGTAGTGCTCCGGTGCCACGATCCAGGCGAGGGTGAACCAGCCGATCACGTGCAGGGCGAGCACGAACGCGGCCATCGCGCCGACCCTGGTCCACTCCTGCCGCGTCATGGAGGTGCGGACGCGGTGCCAGGCCGAGCGCCGGGCCTCGGCCGGGGCGGGGAGGAGAGGAGTGGGACCAGGGGCGGCCGTCATGGGGGACTTTCCTTCGGTGGGGGGTGCGCGAGGCCGCGCCCGGCGGCCTCTTGCCATCTTCACCCATCTGCGAATCATGTGCAGTAAAGGCCGTGACGGGTCTTGACCATGGGAGGGGAAAGTCCCCCGCACCCCCGCCCGCGGTGCGCCACGGCAGGATCGGGCCGGTCGGGCGCCCTGGCCGGGCGCGGGCCGGTCAGGCCCGCCGGCCGGGTCGGGGCGGCCGCCGGCCGGGGCGGACAGGCGCCGTGGCCGGCCGGTCAGGCCGCCAGCAGGCCGCGGCCGAGCCAGTCGGCGGAGTCCCGCACTCCGGGCAGGACGAAGAAGTAACCGCCGCCGGTCGGCGAGATGTAGTCGACGAGCGGCTCGTCGATCAGCCGGGTCTGGGTCGCCTCGAACTGGCGGACGACGTCCTGCTGGTAGCAGCAGAAGACGAGCCCCATGTCGAGGTTGCCGACGTTGTCGACGCCCCGGTCGTAGTTGTAGCCGCGGCGCAGCAGACGGGAGGCGTCGGTGGCGGGGGTGCGCGGGTTGGCGAGCCGGATGTGGGAGTCCAGCGGGATCGCGGTGCCGTGCGGGTCCTTGGCGTACTGGGGGACGTCGGTCTCCCGGGCGCCGTCCAGCGGGGCGCCGGTGTCCTTGCGGCGGCCGAACATCTTCTCCTGCTCGGTCAGGGAGACCCGGTCCCAGAACTCCACCAGCATGCGGATGATCCGGATGACCTGGTAGCTGCCCCCGGTCGCCCAGGCGGGCTCGCCCTGGCCCGCGCCCACCCAGATCAGGCGGTCGGTCTCCCGCGCGGAGGTGACGTCCGGGTTGGCGATACCGTCCTTGAAGCCGAGCAGGTTGCGCTGTGCGCCGGTGGGGCGCGGGGTGTTCTGGAAACCGTCGACGCGCCATTTGATCTGCAGGGCGCCGCGGGTGTGCCGGGCGATGTCGCGCAGGGCGTGCAGCACGGTGTCCCGGCGGTTCGCGCAGATCTGCAGGGACAGGTCCCCGTGGCACTCGGCGGCCCGGAGGTGGTCGTTGGGGAAGGTGCGCATCGGGGTGAGCCGGCGCGGCCTGGCTCCGGCGAGGCCGTAGCGGTCGTCGAAGAGGGAGGCGCCGACACCCACGGTGACGGTGAGGGCGTCGGCGGGGACCTCCGGACCGAGGATGCCGCTGTCGGAGGGCGGGGCGCCGACACCCAGGTCGGCGGGGGTGCCGCCGGTGGTGAGCAGACGGGCCCGCTCGGTGAGGGTCCTCAGCAGGTCGGCCAGTTCCCGGCGGCCGTCGGCGATGACGTCGAAGGAGACGAACGCCGCGGCGGCCTGGGCGGGGGTGACGACGCCCGCCTGGTGGACACCGTGGAAGGGGATCTCCGTCGGCTCCGAGGAGTCGGCGGCGTGCGCCTCGGCGGTGCCGGCCCGGCTCAGTGCGAGTCCTCCGCCGGCCAGGACCGCGCCCGCGGCCCCGGCCCCGAGGGCCGTACGGACGAAGGTCCGGCGGCCGTGACCGGCGGGGCAGCCGCCCGAGGGGGCGGGCGTGGCGGCGGACGGCATGGAGGGGTTCCCTTCGGGGTCGGCGGGGGTGGCGGGGCGGACGGGGGCCGCCGCGCGGTCCGCGCGGGGTGCGGACATCAGGCGGACTTCCTGATCTCCAGCAGATCCGGCACGGGGGCGAGGTCTTCCAGGAGCTGTCCGGTGGCGCCGTCCAGGCGGGCCCGGGTGCGCGCGTCGAGCCGGTCGACCGGCGTCCAGGCGGTGCCGTGGCGGCCCGCGTCCAGCAGGGCGCGCAGCCGGGCGATGTCGCCGTCCACGGCGGGCAGCAGGTGCGGGGCGCGGCTGGTCAGCAGCGGTTTCAGTACGGTGAGCAGCTCGCGGGTGCCGTCGAGGTCGGCCTCGGCCGTGGCCAGCTCGGTGCCGCTGCCCTGGTCGGCGTCGCCGGTCAGCTCGAACTGGAGGGTGTTCTCCAGGATCTCGTGGGCGCGCAGCGGCAGGTCCCCCGGGTCGAACCGCTGGCCTGGGAAGGCCTTGCGCAGACCGGCCGCGTCGGCGGCGAGCTGCCGGGCCGGCGCCTCGAGCCGGCCCGCGTCCTGCCCGTGCCACAGGCCGTACTCGATGCGGTGGAAGCCGGTGAAGTCCTTGTCCTCGACGCCGTCCGGGAGTCCGTCCGGCCTTCCGTCGATCTTCTGGTCGAAGTCCTCGAAGGTGCCGTAGGCGGCGCCCAGGGAGGAGTAGGTGCGGTGGGCGGTGAGCCAGTCGGCGCGGGCCGCGCCGAGGTGACCGCCCTGGATGTCGTCGTCGAGCCTGGCGGTCTGGGCGACCAGGGCGGCCAGGCCTTTGCCGACGTACTGCCGGTACCGCGCGAGCGGTCCGGCCAGGTCCTGCTCGGAGACGGGGACGACCGCCTTGGCCCCGGCGCCGCCGCTCACCCGCACGGTTTCGGAGGTGACCGCCTTGCCGCCGGTGGGCACACAGCGCCAGGCGTAGTCGCCGCCCGCGACGGTGGCGACCAGGTCGCGGGTGGTCCCGGGGGCCAGGCCCTCGATCTCGCCGTAGACGGCGTTGCTCGCCGGGTCGATCAGGTAGACCTCGGAGGTCTTCGAGCCGGTGTTGTGCATCCGGAAGGTCTGCCGGCCCGTCCGGGGCGCGGTGAAACCCCTGCCGCAGTCCTTCTCGGAGACGGCGACGGTCTGCGTACCGGCGGGCTTGGACCGGCCGAGGGCGACGACGAGCCCGGCCACCACGGCGGGCACGGCCACGACGGCGACGGGAACGACCCAGGCGGGACGCCGGCGACGGGGCCGACCGCCCGCCCCGGGCGCGTCGGCGCCGGGGGTGGAGTCGGCGCCGGGGGTGGGCTCGGGGGCCGCCGTGGGCTCGGGGACCGGGGCGGGGGCAGGCGCGGAGCCGGGGGCAGGTGCGGAGCCGGGGGCAGGTGCGGAGCCGGGGGCAGGTGCGGAGCCGGCCTCGGACGGAGGCACGGCCTCGGCGGCGGGCTCCGGCAGCGGCGCCGGCTCGAGGCTGGGGCCGGCGCAGCGGGCAGACGAGGTCAGCGGCTCGGCGGGCCGCTCCGGGCGCGGATCCGGATCGGCGGACGGCTCCGGGCGGGACCCGGACCCGCCGGGCGGCGCGGCAGGGGACCCGGACGGGGTCCCGGCCACGGACGGGGTCCCGGCCTCGGAGGGGGTTCCGGACCCAGACCGGGCACCGGCCACGGACGGGGCTCCGGAGCCGGGCCGGGCAGCGGGCTCGGCCGCGCCTGCCGCGGCCGCCGCAGCGGCAGGCTGCGGGGCCGGCGCGGCGTTGCCCGCACCCGCGCTCCCGCCACCTGCCCGGACGCCGCGCACGAACAGGGTCATCACCACGGCGAGGTAGCCGGCGTAGGCGACGACCTGGACCCACGTCATCGTCGGGGTCAGGTTGAGGACACCCTGGACCAGGGTGCTGTACCAGGAGCCGGCGTCGACGCTGCCGCCGAGGTCGACGGCGTAGGACGTGCCCCCGGGCAGGACGCCTCCTTCCTGGAGGTCGCGCAGGCCGTAGCCGAGCACACCCGCCGCGATCACGATGAGCACGGCTCCGGTGGCGGTGAAGAACTTGGTGAGGTTGATCTTCAGGACCCGCCGGTACAGGCCCCAGCACAGCCCGGCCGCCAGGACCAGCCCGGTCCCGGCGCCGGCCAGCGGCCCCGCGGACTCCCCGGCCGCGCGGGCGGTGGTCCACAGGAACAGGGCGGTCTCCAGTCCCTCGCGGCCCACGGCGAGGAAGGAGGTCAGGATCAGCATGCCCGCGCCCATGGCGAGCGCGCCGGTCACCTTCTGCTTGATCTCGCCGGAGAAACTGCGGGCCGAGCGGCGCATCCAGAAGACCATGGCGGTGACGAACGCCACGGCGACCACGCTGAGCGCCCCGCCGAACGCCTCCTGCGCGGTCGCCGAGAGGGAGGCCGCCGTGAAGGTGAGGACCGCGCCGAAGCTGAGCGCCAGCGCGACGGCCGCCAGGACACCGGTCCACACCTGCGGCAGCCGGGACCTGGCCCCCGCCCTGACCAGGGTCGCGACCAGGATGGAGACGATCAGCCCGCCTTCGAGTCCTTCCCGCAGTCCGATCAGGAAACTCGGAAACGCGTCGTCCCACATGCCGTGCGGCCCTCCCGGCACACCGCCCCGGCCTCACTGGGACCGACTTAGAGAAGGCATGCCTTACTTCGGCACCCATCATGACTACACGCGTGTAGTCGATCGGTCACGAAGCGGCAATGCGCGGGCAAAACCCACAGCGGTCCGGCGCACGGGCCGGTCCCGATGGCACCGCCCGCGCCGCCGCCCGCACCGATTCGCCCCTCGGTTCACCCGTTGGGCCGATCACGGGAACACCGCACGAGTCGTTTTCGTCTACAGTGCAGTAGACGGTCTACAGGGGTGTAGTCACTCCGGGCCGTCGTCTCGCGCGTCCCCCGCCCTCCCCCGACGGAAAGAACCCGCGCCGATGATCACACCCTCGCTCCTGTCCTCACCGCTGGCGGTCAATGTGCTGGACGCCCAGTCGCTGCTGGCCGCCTTCGGCGTGCTGGGCGTCGGCGTGGTGCTGTTCGCCGAGACGGGACTGCTCGTCGGCTTCTTCCTGCCGGGCGACTCACTGCTGTTCACGGCGGGACTGCTGTGCACGGGCTCGGCCGACCGGGGGGTGCGGCTGTCGCTGGCGCCGCTGCTGCTCGCCGCCGCCGTGGGCGCGCTCGCCGGGTCCCAGTGCGGATACCTGCTGGGCCGCAAGGCCGGGGGCGCCCTGCTGGCCCGCAGCCGCTCGCAGCGCCTGCACGAGGGCGCGCGGCGCGCCGAGGAACTCCTGGAGCGGTACGGGTTCGCCAAGGCGATCGTGCTGGCCCGCTTCGTGCCGGTGGTGCGGACCGTGCTCAATCCGATGGCGGGCGCGCTGGGCGTGCCGGTGCGGACGTTCACCCTCTGGCAGGTGGCGGGCGGCCTCGTGTGGAGCATGGGCCTGACCCTGGCGGGGTACGCGCTCGGCTCCTCGGTGCCGGACGTCGACAAGTACCTGCTGCCGGTGATCGCGCTCATCGTGGTCGTGTCGCTGATCCCGCTCGCCGCCGAGGTGCTGCGCTCCCGGCGCGCCGCGAAGGCGAAGGAGGCACGCGGATGATGCTCGCCCTGTCGGGCGCGTCGGTCGACGGGTCCCTCTACACGGACGTGGTGGACCTGGCCCGCCGCTCCCCGGCCTGGTTCGACGACACGGTGTCGGTGTGGTCGGCGTACGGTCTGGCCGTGTTCGCCGCGCTGATGCTCGCGGGCTGGTGGCGGGCGCGGCGGGTGGACGCGGCGGCGGCCGTGACCGCGCTGGCGGTGCCGGTGGCCGTGGTCCTCGCCTACCTCGTGAACTCGCTGGTGAAGGCGGCCGTGCACGAGGTGCGGCCGTGCCGGACCCTGCACGCGGTGACCCTGGAGGCCTGCCCGGCGCGCACCGACTGGTCCTTCCCGAGCAACCACGCGGCGATCGCGGCCGCCGCGGCGGTGGCCCTCTTCCTCGTGTCGCGGCGCCTCGGGGCGATCGCCGTCGTCGCCGCGGCGGCGATGGCGGCCTCCCGGGTCTGGGTCGGCGCGCACTACCCGCACGACGTGGCGGTGGGGCTCGTCGCCGGCGCGCTGGTGTCCTTCGCGGTGATGCGGGTGGTGCTGCGCAGTCCCGAAGGCCTGGCCCGGCGGATCGCGGCGACCCGGCTGCGCCCGCTGCTCGTCTCATGAGGCGCCGGGACACGGCCGACCTGGCGGGCAGTACGGCGCTGGGCGCCTGGGCCGCCTTCACCGTGGTGGCCCTGGTCGTCGTGGGCGGGCACGGCGCTCCGCTGCGGGTGGACCGGTCACTGCTGTCCTGGTCGGCCGGCCACCGACCCGAGGTGGCGGTGGCCGCGGCCCGGGCGCTGACCGCCACGGGAACGGGTGCCGTCCCGTACCTGCTGGTCGCGCTGGCCGGGGCGGCCCTCGGCCGCACGGCACGGCAGCGTACGGCCGCGGCGGCCGTGTGCGTGGCCTGCCTGGCCCTGGGGCAGGCGGCGCGCCAGGGGGTGATGGAGCTGATCGCCCGCCCGCGTCCGCCGCGGCAGGACTGGGCGACGCACGCCACGGGCTGGTCGTTCCCGTCCGGTCACACGACCACGTCGGCGGTGACCGCCGCGGTGGTGATCCTCGCCGTCGTCCTGCGCGCTCCGCGCGGCCGGGCGGCGCTGTGCCTGGTGACGGGCTGCTGGGGCGCGCTGGTGGGACTGACCCGGGTGTACCTCGGGGTGCACTGGTTCACCGACGTCGCCGGCGGCTGGCTGTTCGCCGGGGGCTGGTTCGGGGCGTGCCTGTGCGCGGCCGTCAAGTGGCTGCCCCCGTGGTTCGTCACCGCGCTGACGACGCACGCCCCGGACCCGGCGGACACCGCCCTGTCGCCGGACCAGGACCCTCCCGCGGGGCCGGGCCAGGACCCTCCCGGCCGGCCGGAACGGTCCCGCTCGGCCTGACGCCCCGGACAGCGCCCCTTTGCCCGGGAACGCCCCCGTCCGCTCCGGGCCGCCCCGCTCGGGCCCGTCCCGTCCGCTGCGGCCCGCCCCCGCGCGGGCCCGGCGGTGGTGCACACCCCCTGTCTCACACCGCCCTGCGGCGGATCAGGACGCCCAGCACCAGCAGGCCCGGCACCAGCGGCAGCCAGACCGTCAGCAGGCGGTAGCCGAGGACGGCGGAGGCCGCGGTGGCGGCCGGTGCGCCGGAGGTGGTCAGGGCGAAGGCGAGCGCCGCGTCCAGGGAGCCGAGCCCGCCGGGCGTGGGCAGCAGGGCGGCGGCACTGCTGGCGGCGAGATAGAGGAGCGCCACCCGCACCGGCGGCAGGGGCAGTCCGACGGCCTGGACGACGGAGACGAGGACCAGGCAGTGCGCCGCCGCGAAGGCGAGCGAGCCGCCCCACAGGGCGGCGGCCCGCTGCGGCCGGCGGTGCACGGCCCGGATGTCCGTCCCCAGCGTCGTGACGGCGCGTGCGCACCGGGACCTGAGCGGGCCGCGCAGCAGCACCGTCACCAGGACGACGGCGGCCAGGGCCCCGGCGACCGCGGTGACCGGGACGTGCGGCAGCCGCAGGACGCCGGGGCAGACCGCGGCGAGCACGGTGATCAGCGCGGCGCGGGCCAGCGCACCGGCCGCGGCCTTGACCGCGAGGGCGCTCGCCGAGCGCGAGGCGGGCAGCCCGCAGCGCATCAGGAACCGCAGGTTGACCGCCCCCGCGCCCAGTCCCGCGGGCAGCACGTGGTTGGCGGCCGAGGCGGCGAACTGCGCGGCCAGCAGCCGGCCCCGGGGCAGCCGTTCGGCCACGGCCCCCTGCTGTGCCAGAGCCGCGCACCCCCAGGTGGCCAGGGCGGCGCTCGCACCCACCAGCAGCCATCCCTGGTCGGCGACGGCGAGCCGGTCGGCACCGGACTCGAGGACGGGCCAGTGCCGCTGCCCGAGGTACACGGCGCACAGCAGCACCGCGAGCATGACGCCGGTGTGCCACCAGGTACGGCGGCGCAGGACGGCGGGGCGGGTGAGCAGCGGTGAGGTCATGTGGCGGGGCCCTTCTGCGCCGTCGGCGCGACGTACAGGAGGAGGCCGCCGAGTCGGTGGGCCGGCCAGCCGCGGGCGTACGCGGGCGGGGCGCCGCCCGCCGGGGTGAGTGTGGCGACCGGGATCCGTCGTGCGGTCTCCTCGATGGCGGCGCGGGTGGAGTTGGCGTTGTGGCCGTCGGTCGCGGCGGAGCCGCAGCCGGCGTAGAAGGCGACGGGGATGGCGTCCTGACCGGTCAGCAGGCAGGGCGGGCGCACCCCGAGGGCGTGCAGCGCTCCGGCGGTGCGGTGCCAGGCGCGGCGGTCGGCGGTGGTGCGGGCGACGGTGTGGGCGAGGACGGCGTACTGGACCGCTAGGTGCGCGGCGAGCGCGAGGACGGCGAGGCCCAGGGCGGCCGGCCGCCAGGTGCCCCGGGGCGTGGTGACGAGGTGGAGGGCGGCGTCGGCGGCGGGGAGGGCGAGCAGGGCGTAGGCGGGCAGGAGGAAGCGGGGGGCGGCGTAGCCGATCAGGAACAGGTACGGGAAGGCCGCCGCGGCGGCGCAGGCGAGCGCGGTCCGGGTGGGCCCGGAGCGCCGGGCGCGCCGGGCGAGGAGCAGACCCAGCAGGGCGAGCGCGGGCAGGACGTACCACCAGGCGGTGACCAGGGGGCTGGGCAGCGCCCCGGTGCACGGGCGGCACAGGGTCCGCCCGCCCAGGCTGCGCAGTTGGTCGGTGACGGCGAAGTGCAGGCCGAGGCCGTCCTGGATGGCGGAGGCGTCGGCGAGCCGCCGCAGCGGGCCGCCGTGGCCGGCGTAGGCCTCGGCGGCCCATTCGCCGCAGCCGGCGGCCAGACCACCCACGAGTGCGGCGCACGGTCTCCAGCGGCGTCCGGGGACGGCGAGGACGAGCAGCGGCAGCGCGATCCAGACCGCGTCCATCGGGCGCATCAGAGCCATCAGGGCGGCGGTGCCCGCCAGTCCGGCGTGGGCGGCGCGGTCGTGCGGGTCCGCGCGGGCGCGCACGAAGCAGCCCGCGCAGGCGAGCGCGCCGACGGCCACCCAGTAGTTGGGCATGGCCTGCGGCCCGTAGAAGAGGGTCACCCACAAGGAGGCGAACAGGGCGCCCGCGAGGGCGAGGACGCGGGCGGGGAAGAGTCCGCGCCACACCCGCAGGGCCAGGTACAGCGCGAGGCCCGACAGCAGGGCGAGGCAGATCCGCAGCAGCGCGGTGGAGGACGACCAGGAGGCGACGGGGGCGACCAGGAGCGGGACGCCGCGGGCGCGGGGGGCGCTGAAGAAGGCGGCGGGGGCGTGCGGGCTGACCTGGCTGACGTAGACGGTCTCGTCCCAGCCGAGGCCCATGCCGGGGTGGACGAGGAGCACTTGTGCCAGGGTGAACGCGGCGGCCACGGCCGCGACCGGCAGGGCGCCGGTGCGGCGGCCCGCCCCGCCGGGGCCGGTCGCCGGTGCGGGCCGCCGGATGCCGGCGGGTACGGCGTGCGTGTGGTCGGCCATCTCCACCCCTCGTCCCTACGCACTGTAGGGTTTCTGGCTTCACAGTGTGCGGGAGCGGTGCGGGACTCGGGCAGGGCGCCGGGGAACCGCGGGGAAAACGTCGCGGAAAATCCGGCGAACACACGGGACGCCACCGGCAGGGACGCGCCGGCGGCCGGTACGGGAGAGCGGGCACGAGCGGCGGATCACCGACAAGTTACCCCGCCTCGGGGCGTTCCGCCGGGCGGGACACCGCCGGACACGGGGCATCCCTACGCGCTGTAAGGTTGAGGGCATGGCTGGCAGAGGGCCTCACGGCAGGACGGAACGGCGCAGTCCGGGCGAGTTGGAGAGCGAGGTCCTCGCCGCGCTGTGGTCCACGGAGCGCCCGCTGACACCGGCCGAGATCCAGCTCGAACTCGGTGGCGACCTGGCCTACAACACCGTGCACACCATCCTCAAGCGGCTCTACGACAAGGGCCTGGTGCTGCGTGAGGTCGACGGCCGGCGGGGCGCCTACCGGCCCGCGAAGAACGCCGCCGAGCTGACCGCACAGGCCATGCACGAGGCGCTGGACCGCGGCCCCGATCCGATCGCCGCGCTGCAGCAGTTCGTGACCGGGCTGAGCGCCGAGGAGGAACGGGCCCTGCGCGAGCTGCTCGCGGGAGGGGCTGCGTGAGGATCGACGTCTACACCCCGCTCGTGCTGTCCCTGCTGCTCTCCGCGGTCAGTCCCGCCGTCGGCCGCCGGGTGGCGCCCGCGCTCGCCGCGCGCGTGCTGACGGCCGCCGCCGTGGTGACGGCCTGTGCCACCGTGTGGTCGCTCTCCCTGCTCGCCCTCACCCTCGCCGGCGACGCGCCCGCCGCCCTCCTCGCGGCCCCGGCAGGCGGCCGGCGGCTCCCGGTGCCGGTGCCGGTGCCGGCGGCGGTCGCGGTGCCGGCCGCCGTGGCCCTCGCGGCCGTCGCCCACCGGCTGTGGCGGGCCGTGCGCGCCGTCCGCGGCACCCGGCGGGCGCTGCGCCGGCTGTGCGCGGCGCATCCGGGCGACACCGAACTGATCGTCGCCGCCTCGCCGGTGCCGCGCGCGTTCGCCGTTCCCGGCTCCCCCGGGCGGATCCTGGTCACGGCCGCGCTGCTCGGCGCCCTGGGGCCGCAGGAGCGCCGGGTGCTGCTCGCCCACGAACGCGCCCACCTCACCCACCGGCACGCGCTCGTGGTGACCGCCGCGACGCTGGCCGCAGCGGCCGACCCGCTGCTGTTCGGGGTGCGTCCCACCGTCGCCTTCCTCGTCGAACGCTGGGCGGACGAGCGGGCCGCGGCGGCGGTCGGCGACCGCACGGCGGCCGCGCGGGCGCTGGCCCGGGCGGCTCTCACCACCGGGCCCGCTCCCGGACCGGCCGGCACGCTGCCCCTCACCGACCGTGCCGTCACCCGCCGGGTCGCGGCCCTGCGGTCGGCGCCGCCGCCGCCCCTGCGGCCGGTGGCCGCCGCGGTGCTCGCCCTCGGCGTCCTCCCGGTGCTGGGCGCCGCCGACGCCACCGGCGACCTGCTCCGCCTCCTGTCGGTCGCCGTCCTGCGGGTCCCCTGAGCCCCGCGGGAGCAGCGGACCGAATCAGCGCACGCCCGGCCTGCGGTGCGGGGGCTGCTCCGGGGCCGGCAGGTGCCGCGGCGGCGGCACCTGGCGGACCTCGGGCGTGCCGGGCCGCAGCCGGACCTCCTCGCCGTGGTGACCGACCGTCAGGGCGGGCCCGGACGCCAGGGTGTACGTGGCGCTCTCCTGGGTGATCTCCACGCGCAGCCGCCGACCGCGGAACTGCAGGGTGAAGGCCAGGCGGCTGAACTTCTCCGGCATGCGCGGCGCGAACGCCAGGGTGTCGCCGGACCTGCGGGTGCCGCCGAAGCCTGCCACCAGCGCCATCCAGGTACCGGCCAGCGAGGCGATGTGCAGTCCGTCGCGGGTGTTGTGCTCCAGGTCCTCCAGGTCCATCAGGGCCGCCTCGGCCGCGTAGTCGTAGGCCAGCCGCAGATGGCCCGCCTGCGCGGCGATGACCGCCTGGACGCACGCCGAGAGCGAGGAGTCCCGCACGGTCAGCGGTTCGTAGTAGGCGAAGTTGCGGGCGATGTGCTCCTCGTCGAACTCGGCGCCGCAGGTGTACATGGCCAGCACCAGGTCGGCCTGTTTGACCACCTGCTTGCGGTACAGGTCGAAGTAGGGGAAGTGCAGCAGCAGCGGGTACTGGTCGGCCCGGGTGCCGGCGAAGTCCCAGCGCTGGTAGCGGGTGAAGCCCGCGTGCTGCTCGTGCACGCGCAGTTCGCCGTTGTACGGGATGTTCATGGCCTCGGCGGCGTCCCGCCAGGCGGCGCTCTCCTCGTCGTCGGCGCCGAGCAGTTCCGCCTCCTTGGGGTGGCGTTCGACGGCGTCGGCGGCGGCCAGCAGGTTCGCACGGGCCATCAGGTTGGTGTACGTGTTGTCGTCCGCGACGGCGCTGTACTCGTCGGGGCCGGTGACGCCGTCGATGTGGAAGGTGCCGCGGTGGTCGTGGTGGCCGAGCGAACGCCACAGCCGGGCGGTCTCCACCAGCAGTTCCATCCCGGTGTCGCGTTCGAAGTCCTCGTCGCCGGTGGCCGCCACGTACCGCACCACCGCGTGCGCGATGTCGGCGTTGACGTGGAAGGCGGCCGTACCGGCGGGCCAGTACGCCGAACCCTCCTGGCCCTCGATGGTCCGCCAGGGGAACGCGGCACCGCGGAGTCCCAGCTGGGCCGCCCGCTCGCGGGCCGCGGGCAGGGTGTTCTGCCGCCAGCGCAGCGCCTCGGCGACCGCGTCCGGCGAGGTGTAGGTCAGCACGGGCAGCACGAACATCTCGGTGTCCCAGAAGGCGTGCCCGTCGTAGCCCGAGCCGGTCAGCCCCTTGGCCGGGATGGCCCGCTCCTCGGCGCGGGCCCCGGCCTGCAGCACGTGGAACAGCGCGAAGCGGACGGCCTGCTGGATCTCCTCGTCGCCGTCCACCTCCACGTCGGCGCGGGCCCAGAAGTCGTCGAGGTAGGACCGCTGCTCGCCGACCAGGCCGGACCAGCCGCCGTGGGCCGCGGCCGCCAGGGCGGCGTCGACCTGGTCGCTCATCGCGGGCAGCGAGCGGGCCCCCGACCAGCCGTGCGCGACGAGCTTCTCCACGCGCAGCTTCTGCCCCGCCTCCAGGACGGCGGCGACCGTCAGCCGGGCCAGGTCCGGATGGCTCTCGCTGCTGGTGGTGGTCCGCTCGGGGCCCGTCACGACGTGGTCGGCGGCGACGGCCACGCGCAGACCGCTGCGCCGGGTGCGGTGCACCAGGCGCAGCCGGTGGCCGGAGGCGAAGTCCTCCTCCGGTTCCAGCGGGGCCTGCAGGGCCATCGCCGCGCGCGGGTCGCCGTTCGCCTGCGGCAGCTGCTCGTTGGCGACGAGTTCCGACTGGATGACGACGCGCGCCTGGCACTCGACCGGTTCCACCTCGTAGGCGACCGCGCCGATGGAGCGCTGGGTGAGGGAGACCATCCGCGTGGCGCGCACGCGGACCCGGGTGCCGGCCGGCGAGATCCACTCGCAGGTCCGCTCCATCACGCCCCGGCGCAGGTCCAGGACGCGCTCGTGGGAGACGAGCCTGCCGTAGCGCAGGTCGAACGGTTCGTCGTCGACGAGCAGCCGCAGCACCTTGCCGTTGGTGATGTTGATGACGGTCTGGCCGGACTCGGGATATCCGTAGCCCGCCTCCGCGTACGGCAGCGGGTGCACCTCGTACACGCCGTTGAGGTAGGAGCCCGGCAGACCGTGCGGTTCCCCCTCGTCGAGGTTGCCGCGCCAGCCGACGTGGCCGTTGGAGAGGGCGAAGACCGACTCGCTCTGGGCGAGCACGTCCAGGCTCAGCTCCGTCTCGCGCACGGTCCACGGCTCGACGGCGTAGGAACGGTGGGTGATCACGCGGCGCCTCCCTGGCGGCTGGGTCCGGGGCCGGCCCCGGTGAGGAGTTCGGCGAGGTCCTTGACGACGACGTCGGCGCCGTGGGCGTACAGGGCGTCCCGCTGCCCGACGCGGTCGACGCCGACGACGTATCCGAAACGGCCCGAGCGGCCCGCGTCCATGCCGGCCAGGGCGTCCTCGAAGACGGTGGCCCGCCCGGGTTCCACCCCGAGGTCGTGGGCGGCGGCGAGGAAGGTGTCCGGGTGCGGTTTGCCGGGCAGCCCGCGCTCGCGGGCGACCACACCGTCCACCCGTACGTCGAACAACTGCTCGGCGTCGATGGAGCGCAGCACGTCGAGGGTGTTGGCGCTGGAGGACACGATCGCGGTCTTCAGGCCCGCCGCCCGGACCGCCGCGATGTAGCGCAGGGTGCCGTCGTAGGGTTCCACGCCGTCTGTACGGATTTTCTCCAGGACGAGTTCATTCTTGCGGTTGCCCACCCCGTTGACCGTCGGCGCGTCCGGCGGGTCGTCCGGGGTGCCCTCGGGCAGTTCGATGTCCCGCGAGGCGAGGAAGGTGCGCACTCCGTCGGCACGGGGCCGCCCGTCGACGTACTCGTCGTAGTCGGCGACCGCGTCGAAGGGACGGTAGCCGGCGCCTTCCCGCTCGCGCAGGAACGCGTCGAACGTCTCCTTCCAGGCGGCCGCGTGCACCACCGCCGTCTTGGTGACGACCCCGTCGAGATCGAAGAGGCAGGCCAGGATTTCTTCGGGCAGACCGAGCTGTGTCATACAGGCACCCTTCCCCACGACGGGGCGTTGAGGGGGTGGCGCACGCCACATCGGGCGTACTTCGCCGGATCTCCGTACGCCTTTCCCTCCCCGGCCCTTCCGGGCCGGGGAGGCCGAGGCGTTCCGGCCGCCGGCCGGCGCCGTCGGCCGGGTGGCACACTGGCGCCTGTGCCGCCGACCTTCGACGACCTCCTCGACCGTGCCCGGGCCCTCCCCCGCGACGGACACCGCGCGATCCTCGGCATCGCGGGCAGCCCCGGCGCCGGCAAGTCCACGCTGGCCGAGCACCTGGTGCGGGCCCTGAACGGCGCGGGCGACCCGTGGGTCGCCCACGTCCCGATGGACGGCTTCCACCTCGCCGACGCCGAACTCGACCGCCTCGGCCGCCGCTTGTGCAAGGGCGCGCCGGACACCTTCGACGCGGCGGGGTACGCGGCCCTGCTGCGCCGGCTGCGCGAGGAGTACGCGGCCGGCAGCGAGGAGACGGTCTACGCCCCCGGCTTCGAACGCGCCCTCGAACAGCCGCTGGCGGGCGCGGTCCCGGTGCCGCCGTCGGCCCGGCTGGTCGTGACGGAGGGCAACTACCTGCTGCTGGACACCGGCGCCTGGGCGCGGGTGCGCCCGCACCTGGACGAGGTGTGGTTCTGCGACCTGCCCGAGCAGGAGCGCGTGCGCCGTCTCGTCGCCCGGCACGAGGAGTTCGGCAAGGGCCACGACCAGGCCGTCGCCTGGACTCTGGGCACCGACCAGCGCAACGCGGACCTGGTGGCGGAGACCCGGCACCGCGCGGATCTGATCGTCCCGGCGACCGCCCCGCCCGTCCGCTCCCCGCTCCTGCCGCCGCCCTCCGCCCCGCCGCCTGCCGCGGGCCGCACCGTGTCCGGATCCGCTCCCGCGCACCCTGCTCATGACAGTGAGTGAGCTATGTTGAAACGCTGTGGGAGACAAAGCAGGCGCCTCGGTGCCATCGCCGCAGCAGGCTCGCGCCCAGGCGTCCGCCATCACCTCGGGCAAGCCCGCCACGGGGGCCGAGGCCGCTCCGGCCTCGCAGCTCAGGGCGCTCTTCGACCGGCCCCAGCTGTCTCCCGGGCAGCGCCGCATCGCCCAGTACCTGATCGAGAACCTCGCGGAGGCGGCGTTCCTGCCGATCACCGAACTGGCCGACCGGGTGGGTGTCAGCCAGCCCTCGGTGACGCGGTTCGCCGGCGCGGTCGGCTTCAGCGGGTATCCGGCGCTGCGGGAGAAGCTCCAGTCCATCGCGCTCAGGACCCTCGCGGGCGGCCCCGGCACGGTCGAGGAGGATCGGGGCAACGAACTCCAGGCCGCGGTCGACGCCGAGATCGAGAACCTGGAGAACCTGCGCCGGGACCTCGCCGACCCCGGACAGGTGATCGCGGTCGGGCGCGAGCTGTCGCGTTCGGCGCCGCTGACCGTGCTCGGACTGCGCATCTCGGTCTCGCTCGCCGAGTACTTCGCCTACGCGGCCCGGCGCATCCACCCCGACGTACGGCTGGTGACCCTCGGCGGCAGCGTCGCCTACGACGCCCTCCTGCAGTCCCGTGAGGCCGGCGGCACGTGGGTGCTGGCCTTCTCCATGCCCCGGCACGCGCAGGAGACCCTGACCGCGGTCCGGGTCGCCCGCAGCGCCGGGCTCAAGGTCGCCCTGATCACCGACCTGGCACTGGGCCCGGTCGCAGACGAGGCCGACGTCACCTTCGCCACCGGCACCGGCTCCCGGCTGGTCTTCGACTCCTACGCCGCGCCCGGCATCGTCTGCGCCGCCCTGCTGCAGGCCATGACGGACGCCGACCCGGAGCGGACCCAGGCCCGCCTGGAGGAGTACGAGCAGATCGCCGACCAGCACCAGTTCTTCCTCAAGGAGTGACCTGGCGGCCACCCGCACGGCACCCGCGCGCAGTGGTCGGAAGCAAGCGGACCAGGCATCGCAATCCGGACATGAATGTTTTCATACGTCTTGCCAAGCGGATGGCATATATAAATACTGCTCACGGATCGCGGCCCGCCGGCTCCTCCGTCGCCCGCCCTCCACGACGCCGCACACCCGGAAGCGATAGATCCATGCCTGTGACGACCACGCGCGTCAGCCCGGACTGGCCCTGCCAGGTCAAACCCCCCGGCAGCTACGACTGGGAGCGTTCGGCGGCCAGGTGGCTGCGCGAACTGGTGCCCTCCCGCTACGCCAGTTACCCCGTGCTGCTGCGCCACCCCGTGCTCCTCGCCCGGCACGCGCAGATCCAGGTCCAGCAGGAGGTCCGGGTGGCCCGCACCGCCCTGCAGACCGCGCGCGCCGACCTGCCCCGGCTGGGACTGCCCGAGTCCGTCATCGAACACACGATCAAGCTGTACGCCGCGGAGGTGCTCCAGCTCCAGCACATCGCGCGCAGCGTACGGGCCGTGACCGAGGCCCTGATGGAGCGTGGCACGGCCCGCTGAGCGCTGCGGACAGAAGTGATGGGGTCCGATCAGCGGGCGGTGTCCGGTGCGTGCGATCGCAAGGCGCCGGAAGGTCCTCGCGGCGGAGCTGCAGGGCCTTCCGGCAGCGCGGCGAGGGGGCGGGCCGGGCGCCGGCCGCCGGGGCCCGCTCCTGTCCGCGGCGCTGTGCTCACGGCGGTACGGCGGCGGATGCCGGGGAGTCCGTCAAGTTCTTGATCGGACCGGGATCGGACTGGGCCACATGTGCGATGCTCGTCGCGTGACCGGCGATTCCGTTTGGCCCAGGGACCCCGGCGCCGTACCCGGCACGGCGGCGCCGGCCGGTGGTGCGTCCCGGCGGCAGGGCGAACCCGGCCCGCGGCAGGAGGCGGCGGAGGACACGGCCGTCGTCGAGCGGGCCAAGGGCGCCCTGATGGCGCTGACCGGCTGCTCCGCCCAGGCCGCGCACGAGGATCTGGTGCGCCGCGCCAAGGCCGCGCGCCGCACCCTGGTGGAGGAGTGCCGGATCACCCTGGGCACGCTGGTGCCCCCGCTGAGCCACGCCACGGGCGCCGGCGAGGCGGACGGCGCCGCCGTCCTCGCCGCGCTCGGCCGGTCCCTCGTCCAGGTGGAGTCCCCGCAGGACCTCGCCGCGTGCCTGCTGGAGCACCTCGCGGCTCCCGTCGGCGCCGACGCCGTGCTGATCTACCGGCCGCTGCCGGCGGGCGGGCTCAGGCTGATCGGGTACGCCGGCTCGGACGGGGCACCGGCCGACCCCTCCTGGCGGCACCTGCCCCCGGGAAGCCGGAGCGCCGCACTGGACGCCCTCACGGCCCGGGAACCCCGCTGGCTGGAGAACACCGCCGAGGACGGCAGGCCGTACCCGCTGTCCGGTGACCCGGCCGGGCGCTGGCCCTCCCGCGCCTGGCTGCCGGTGACCGGTGCGGGCCCCGCGGACGCCGCCATCGGCGTCCTGCGCGCCCGGCCGGGCCCGTTCACCCGGCACGACCGCGAACTCCTGCACGACGTCTCCTGGCTCTGCGCGGCCCGGCTGCGCGCTGTCACCCCCCGGCCGCGGCCGGCGCCGGACCTGGCGCCCGAAGCGGTGCGCGCCCTGCTGGAGGCGCTGCCCGGCGCGACGCTGCTGCTCACCCCGCTCCGCTCGCCCGCGGGCGACGTCGAGGACTACCGCGTCGACGCCGCCACCCAGCAGATCGCCGGCGTCCTCGGCCGCGACCGGAGCGATCTGGTCGGGCGGCGGCTCCTGGAGTGCTGGCCGGCCGCCGCGGAGGAACCGCTGCGACGCGGCTGGCTGAGCGTGCTGGAGACCGGGGAGCCGTACGAGAGCGAACCGTTCGCCTGGCCGGAGGCGGGGCCGCGCGGTCAGGGGCCGTCCCCGTACGCGGTGCGGGCCGCCCGGCTGGGCGACGGCCTGGTGGTGTCCTGGCTGCGGCACGACACCTCGGACCGGCAGGAACAGCGTCTCGCCGAGCTGCAGCGCCTGGGCCGCCTGGGCTGGGCCACCTGGAACCTGGTCACCCACGAGGCGGCCTGGTCCCCGCAGGCCTACCAGCTGTGCGACCGCGACCCGGGGCTCGGACCGGTCCCGCTGGAGCGGCTGGCGGACCTCGCCCTGCCCGAGGACAGGCCCGTGCTCGGGCAGGCCGTACGCGATCTGGTCGCCCGGGGCACCCCGTTCGACGTGACGTTCCGGGCCGTGGCGACGGCCGGACCGCGGCATGTGCGGGCCGTGGCCGAGGCCGTCCTGGACACGAGAGGGGCGCCGGTCGAGGTCCACGGCTTCCTCCAGGACCTCACCGCGCAGCGCAGCGCGGAGCTGGCCCTGGTGGAGAGCGAACGGACGATGCTCGCGCAGGACGGCGTCCTGCGGGCCGAGCGGACGCTGGCGGGACGGCTGCAGCACGCGCTGCTGCCGCTGCCGCGCCGCCCGGTGCGCCTGGCCGGGCTCCGGGTCGACGTCGCCTACCTGCCCGCGGAGGCGGGGACCCACGTCGGCGGCGACTGGTTCAGCGCGATCGAACTGCCGGACGGGGACGCGCTGTTCGTGGTCGGTGACGTCGCCGGGCACGGCATCGACGCGGTGGCCACCATGGCCCAGCTCCGGTTCACCGCCAAGGGCATGATCTTCACCGGCTCGTCCCTGACCGGCGCGCTGGAACGCCTCAACACGCTGCTGCTGCACTCCCGGGACACCAAGGGCACCGCCACCGTCGTCCTGGCGCGCTACCGGGCGGCCGATCGCCGGCTCCTGTGGGCCCAGGCCGGCCACCTGCCGCCGCTGCTGCTGCGCGGTGGCGAACCGCGTTACCTGCAGCGTCCGTCCGGAGTGCTGCTCGGCGCCACGGAGTCACCGGTCTACGAGGAGGCCGAGATCGTGCTGGAGCCCGGCGACCGGCTGCTGTTCTACACCGACGGCCTCGTCGAGCGGCCCGGCGAGGACATCCACCGGGGCCTGGAGCGCCTCGCCCGTACCGCGGGCACCTTCCCCTGCCACGGGCCCGGCTCCCTCGTGCCGCTGCTGACCGAGATGCTGGAGACCGAACGGCGCGACGACGTCTGCGTCCTGGAGATCCGCGCGCCGGGAGACCCGGCGTGAAGCGCCACCGCCGCTCTCGCCGGCCCGGCGCAGGCGCCTGCCGACCGCTCCCGGCCCGGTCGGCGCAGACGGCCGCCGATCGTTGACGGCTGACGGCATCCGCTGAGGGCTCCTTCGGCGGGGTGGCGGGCCGGTGCGCCGAGGCTCAGTCGGCCGGGTGGCCCGGGGAGATGTCCAGCGCGTCCGACAGGCGCAGCAGCGGGCCCTCGGGACCGCCCCGGCCGCCCGAGTCCTCCGGGTCGAGTACGAAGCCCACGTGGTCGCCCCCGTCGGCGCGCAGCACGACACGTCCGACGAACCAGGCGGGCGCCTCGTCCAGGACGACGGCGCCGTCCGGCCGCACCGTGCAGCGGACGTGGGCGAACTTGTCCACGCCGTCGTCGCCCGTGCTCCCGCCGAACAACTCGGCCAGCGGGTGCTGCCCGGGGGTCAGCACATGCACGGCGAGCCGGTCCGCCCGTTCCGCCACGCGGAAGGTCCGGTTCTCCTTGGACAGCCACACCACGAACCGGGGCGGGGCGATGGAACACTGCGAGGCGAAGCCGACCAGGCAGCCCGCCCGTTCTCCGTCCGCGGCGGCCGTCACCACGTACATGTCGGGGTCCAGCCGGTCGGTGAACGCGTCCAATCCCTTCATCCCTCACCCCTACCCCGCGCCGCCACCGCCACCGCGCGTCCGTCCTCGCCTGCGAGGGCACCAGCTCAGCACACCTCGGGCCCGCGCGCCCGGGGCGACGCGCGGGCCGGGGGGACGGGAGGCGTCGGGAGGGCGGGAGGGGCAAAGGGGAAGGGGAGGCGCCGGGAGGGCGGGAGGTGCCAGGAGGACGGGAGGCGCCGGAAGGGTACTCAGTTCCCTCCCGTCACTGCACGGAGTGCCTTTCCGCCGGTCGCGGGTGCTACGTTCCCCTCCATGACCTCCAGGAGCGCGGCGCCCGGCCGCGGCGAGAAGGCCTCGGCGGCGGGCGCCAGGACGCCCATGAGGGACGCCCTGGTGGCGGCGGCGTTCCACCTGTTCCTGGAGCGGGGGTACGAGCAGACCACCGTCGACGACATCGTGGCCCTCGCCGGGGTCGGGCGGCGGTCCTTCTTCCGCTACTTCCCGTCCAAGGAGGACGTGGTCTTCCCCGACCACGAGCGGTGCCTGGCCGACATGACCGCCTTCCTCGCCGCCCCGGACCAGCACGGCGACCCGGTCCGCCGGGTCTGCGACGCGGCCCGGCTGGTGCTGCTGATGTACGCGGAGAACCCCCTCTTCTCGGTCCAGCGGTACCGGCTGACCAAGCAGGTGCCCGGGCTGCGGGCGTACGAGCTGTCGGTGGTGTGGCGCTACGAACGGGCCCTCGCCGGGTATCTGCGCGACCGGTTCGCCGGGCGGGACGACGGCACGCTGCGGGCGGACGTGATCGCCGCGGCGGTGGTCGCCGCGCACAACAACGCCCTGCGCTCCTGGCTGCGTTCGGACGGACGCGGTGACGCGCGCGCGGCGGTGGACCGGGCGCTGGACCATGTGCGGGAGGTGTTCGGGCCCGCCTCCTCCGCCCCGGCGGCACCCGCCGCCCCCGGGGAACCCGCCGCCTCCCTCGCCCACGCGACGGCCGCCGGTCCGGGGAAGGCGGGGGATGCGGACCCGGACGAGGAGGGGATCTCGGCCGCAACCGGCGGGCGGGCGACGCGGGGAGGGGAGGTGGTCGTCGTCGTGACACGACGGGGGACTCCGCTGTGGCAGGTGGTGCGGGAGATCGAGACGGCGTTCGCCGAAGACCCCCCGGGCCGGGCCCGCCGGAGATGATGGTACGCAGTGCCTTTACGTCTGGCACTGAGTGCCATAACCTGTCGCCGTGCACGGTGGCACCGCGGACCGCGCACGGGCGTGCACGGGTTCCCCGCGCGCGCCGGATTCCGGCCCAGTGCAGGGAGTTGAGCAGCGTGTACCACGCTTCAGGAAACGCGACGCGTCCGGCAGCCGGTTCCGCGACCGGCCTCCTCGAACCGGGGGCCGGGGATCGGGAAGCGCTCTGCTTCCAGCGCTGCACCTGGTGCGGCACGGCCATGTACCAGCGGCTGCTGTGTCCGGTGTGCCGGGGCAGCGACCTGCGCACCGAGCGCAGTGCGGGCACCGGCACGGTACGGCACGCCACGGTGGTGCACCGCAACACACCCGCCGCGCGCAACGTGTCGCTGATAGAGATGAGTGAGGGGTTCGTCGTGCGCGGCAGGGTCATGGGTCCCCTCATCGGCGTCCACGGCGGTGACCGGGTCCGGCTGACCACCGCGCAGGATCCGGTCCGCGGCGAGCCGGTGTTCCAGCTGCTGGACGAGCCGTTCCGGGCCTGGAGCTGACCGCCGCCGGCAGCGCCCCGCGCCTCCTGCGCCCCGGTGGCACCGCCGCGCCCTGCCCCACCTCCCCCGCCCACCGTCCCTCCCGCCCGGTCAGGGCAGCGGCGAGCCGTCGGCCCGGGCCGGGGGCCGCCCGTCGGCCCGGGCGGGCTCCGGTCGCTCCGGGGGCCCGGTGCCCCGGGCCGTGCGGGCGAGCGCGAGGAGCGTGAGCAGCGCGCAGACGACGTAGACGCATCCGGGCCAGGCCAGCGGCCAGGGGTACGGGCCGGGCAGGGCCAGCCGGTCCTCGACGCCGGTCAGGCGCGGCACCAGGCGGGCCCCCGTGGCGGCCGCCCACAGGACGAGCGTGAGCCGGCTCAGCGTCCGCCTGCGGTGCGGTCCGTGCGCCAGCCAGATCATGGCGGGCAGGCACCAGATCCAGTGGTGGCTCCAGGAGACGGGACACACCAGCAGCCCGTACAGCTCCACCGTCACGAGGACGCCGAGCGGGTCGTCCCGCCGCAGGGCGGCGCGCAGGGCGCCGGCCGCGGCCAGGCTGACGAGGGCGAGCGCCGCCCACCACAGCGCGGAGGCGGTCACATCCGGTCCGAGCAGCCTGGTCAGTGCGCCCCGCAGGGACTGGTTGCGCACCGACCACACCGGTCCGACGCGCCGGGTGTCCGTCACGAGCGCCGACCAGTAGCGCACCGACTCGCCCGGGGCGAGGCACCAGGCGAGCCCGGCGGCCGCGGCCCCGGTGGCGGCCGCCCACGCGGCGGCCCGCCACTGCCGGGTCGCCAGCAGGTACAGGCCGCCGACGGCCGGGGTCAGCTTCAGCGACGCCGCCAGGGCGACGGCGCCTCCCCGGGCCGCCGCACGGCGGCAGTGCACGAGTCCGCCGACGACGACCGCGCCCAGCAGCAGGTTGATCTGGCCCTGGTCCAGGGTGTGGCGCACCGGTTCCAGCCAGGGTGCGGCGGCCGCCCACAGCAGTGCGCGCTCGCGGACACGGCCCCCCGGGCGCGGGAACAGCAGCCGCAGGGCGCCCGCCGTGATGACGGGCACGGCGGCCAGGGACGCCGCCCGCCAGAGCACGATCACCGCCGTCCAGGGCAGGTGCGCCAGCGGCAGCAGGACCAGCGCGGCGAACGGCGGGTAGGTGAAGGGCAGTTCGGGGATGGGCGGCCCGGTGCGCACCACGTGGTCGTAGAGCCCGCCCGAGAGCACGTACGGTGCGAGCCGGCGGTAGACGCTCAGGTCCAGCGGCTCGGCCGGACGCACGAGGGCGGTCAGCACGTACAGCGCCAGGGACCCGGCCAGGCAGCGGCCCGCGCGGACGGTCAGCCACTCCCCCGCCGCCCGGCCGCGGTCCGCGAACCTCTTCCCCGCCGCCCGGCCGCGGTCCGCGTCCCCCTTCCCCGCCGCCCGGCCCGCCAGTTCCTTCACGGCATCAGCCCCGTCCCGCCCGGTCCCGGCTTCACTCTTCCGTCTCCTCCCAGGAACGACCGGCGGGCGCGGACGTCACCGCGCGGTGCCCCGGCTGGCGTGATCACGTCGCTGCCGCCGGCCGGTCGCGCCGCACAGGCAACCCACAGCCGGCCGGCCCCGTCCTCCGGGACACCAGTGGCCCCCGGGACCGACGGGGCGCCCGAGTTCATGTACCGGAGGAAGTCCGTGTTCCGAGGAGGGGACCATTGATCCGTGCCCGGCGAATAGGAATCACCGCCGTGGCGTTGCTCGCCCTGGCGGGGGCCGCGCCCGCGGCGGCCGGAGCGGCACCGGCCCGGCAGCCGTCCGCGGCACGGCCGTTCACGGCCGCCGGTGACAGCGACACCGGGCTCCCGCCCGGATGGCGCGTCACCGGCGGTGGCGCGGCACGGCAGTTGGAGTGGCACTCGCGCAGCACGGTGCCCATGGGGGACGCGCGCGTCGAGTTCTACGCGGGCGGCCGGCTCCTCGGCCACCCGCGGCCCGGCGGCGACGGCCGCACGTTCCGTCTCGGCCTGGAGGACGTGCCGGCCCGTGCTCTGAAGGACCTTCAGGTCCGCGCGGCCGGACGCAGACTGGACGCCCAGGACTCCCCGGGCACCGCGCACGCGCCCGGGCGCGGCGCCCTGACCGCGGCGCGGCCCCCCGCCCCGCTCCCCGCAGGCAAGGTGGACCCGGGCAGACCGGGGCCGTACCGCACCACGAGCGGTGAGTACCAGCTCAAGCCGGTCGCACTGCCCGGCTTCCCCGCCCCCGTGGAGATGCGGGCCGTGGTGGTCTCGCCCCAGGGGGCCACCGGCCGCCGCCCGCTGGCGCTGTTCCTGCACGGCCGTCACGCGCCGTGCTACAAGCCGCACAGCGACGAGGTCGGCGGTGCCTGGCCCTGCCCGGCCGGCATGCTGCCCATCCCGAGCCACCGCGGCTATCTCCAGGACCAGAAGCTGCTGGCCTCCCAGGGCTATGTCACCGTGTCGATCTCGGCCAACGGCATCAACGGGCAGGACTGGGCGGCCGAGGACGGTGGCGCCCAGGCCCGTTCCTCGCTGGTGCGGCAGCACCTGGCGCGCTGGGCGCAGTGGGCCGCGCAGCCGGCCTCGGCCCCGGACGCCGTACGCCGTGGACCGCGTGCCGACCTGTCGCGCGTACTGCTCGTCGGGCACTCGCGCGGCGGCGAGGGCGTCAACCGGGCCGCGATGGACAGCCTCTACCCGCCACCCGCCGACCAGGACGGCTACCACGGCAGGACCCGGTGGCACATCAGCGGCACCGTGCTGATCGGCCCGACGATCTTCGGCCAGAATCCGGTCGCCGACGTCCCGTCCACGACGATCCTGCCCGGCTGCGACGGTGACGTCTCCGACCTGCAGGGCGAGGTGTACGTCGACGGCACCCGCGGTGTCAGCCGCGGCACCGCCCTGCACAGCGCCGTGTACGTGGTCGGCGCCGACCACAACTTCTTCAACACCGAGTGGACCCCCGGCAAGGCGCAGGCGCCCGCCGAGGACGACTTCTACGACGACCCCGACCAGCGTGACGCGGTCTGCTCCCCCGGTACCGCCACCCGCCTGACCGCGGACCAGCAGCACCGGGCCGGCGCGACCTACATCGCCGCGGCGGCCCGGCTGTTCGTCGCCGGGGACGACCGGGTGCGTCCGCTGCTGGACGGCACCGGCGTCCGGGCGCCGTCCGCCGACCCGGCGCGGGTGCTCACGCACGCCGTGGGCGCCCGCCGCACCGGCGGTGTGCTGCCCGACGGCCCGGTCACGGTGATCGGCGCCGGCCGGCTGTGCTCCGCGGTGGACCCCTCCCCGTCCGCCGCCTGTCTCCCCGAGAACACGCCCGGTGGCTCCCCGCACTTCGCGCAGTGGGAGACCGAGCGCGAGAGCGGTCGCCGCGCGGTGGCGCTGCGCTGGTCCGCCGCCGGTTCGGCCGTGCGGATCCGGCCCGGCTCACCCGTGTCGCTGAAGGGCGCCGAGCAGCTCGCGCTGCGCGTGTTCGTGCCGCCGAACACCACCGGCACCCAGCTGGACGTGGCCGTGACCGACGCCTCCGGGCACCGGGCGGCGCTCGGCCGGGTCCGCGTCGACGGTCTGCCCGGCACCGACCGCACGGCCTCCTTCTGGGCCCGCGAGGTGCGCGTCCCGCTGACCGCGGCCGTCCGGGGCAAGCTGGACCTGCGGCGGATCACGACGCTGGAACTGACCCCGCGCACCCGTGCGGGGCAGGCCTGGCTCATGGACGCGTGGGCCTGGCGGCCGGGCACGGCACCGGTCCGCCCGGCCGCGCTGCCCCGCGTCGACATCGGCCGGCTCGCCGTCAAGGAGGGCGACTCGGGCGTGCGCACCTACCGGGTGCCGGTGCGCGTGTCCGGCCACGGCAGCGGGCAGGTCCGGGTGTACGTCATCGACCCGGTGACGTACAAGGCGACGGACCGGCTGGTGACGGTGCGGCCCGGCGGGCACGACATCGACGTACCGGTCCGGGTGCGGGGCAACACCCGCTACGGCCAGGACCTGCCGAACGACATCGTCGTCAAGGCGGTGCACGGCGCGGTGGTCGGCGCCCACCGGGGCGGGGTGACGGTCGAGAACGACGACCCGCAGCCGACGGTCACGGTGACGCCCGTGGCCGACCGGGTCACCGAGGGCGAGCCGCTGCGGTGGCGGGTGAACCTGTCCGCGGTGGCCGACTCCGACATCGGGGCCGTGTTCGTCGTCCGCCCCGTGACGGACGGCCCGGAGCTGTCCACCAAGGACGTCGACCCGAAGTGGCTGGAGGAGACCACGGGTGAGGCGGCCGACCCGGAGCGTCCGCTGTCCGCACTGGAGAATCTGTATTTGTGGGTCGCCGTACCGGCGGGCGAACAAAGCGCCGAGGTGAGCGTGCCCACGGTCGGGGACCAGGTGAAGGAGCAGCCCGAGAAGGTCCGCTTCCAGCTGACCGACGACGACGGGAAGGTGCACGAGGGCGCCCCGGTGCTGACGGGCACGGTCCTCGACGCCTCGTAGGGCGGATCCCCGACGGCTCCGAGGGGCCGTCGGGTCCGCCACACCGGGTGGCTCCCGCGCGCGGGTCAGCGCGTGGGGGTCACCCGGATCCCGACGGTCCCCCGCTCGCCCCGGCGCAGCCGACTGCCGAACAGGGTGAGCCGGCCGATCAGGCCGTACTTGCGGGCGATGAGGACCCGGTAGCGCGCGGTGGTGGCCCGGTCGCAGATCTCGGCGGTCGCCGGCACCTGGTCACCGGTCGGGTTCCCGCGCACGTCGCACGGCCCGACGAGCACGTCGGCGCGGTTGCGGATCCGCTTGACCTTCCAGGAGCCGGCGGCCGTCCACACGCCGAGCGCGGCACCGTCCCGCACGACCCACACCGGGGTGGCCACGGGCGTTCCGTTCCCGCGGTAGCTGGTGATCAGCACGTACTTGCCGGCCCCGAGCCGCGCCACCAGGTTCTCGTCCATGCGCGGCATCCTAGGGCGTGTTGCGAAAGTCCCGCCTGCCCCGCGGGCGGACGGCGCTGCTTTCGGAACACGCCCAGGCGCACACCGCGCCGCCGAACCCCCGCGCGGGGCCCCGCCCGCCTCCCCCGGAGCACCGGAGCGTCCGGTGCTCCGGGGGACGCCGGACGACCGCGCGGGCGGCGGGACCGCCTTCTGCCGGCGGTGGCCCAGGCCGGCCGTCCGCACCGGGCGGGCGGCCGCTCGGGCCGGCGCGGTCGCAGGCGGGTGAGGGCGGCGCCGCGTCCTCGGGGGGGCGCCACGGCGCCTGGCGCGTGCAGCGCGCCCGCGCCGGGAGCGGAGGCAGGACAGAGCGCCCCGGCACGGCGGCCGGGGCGGGAGGTGAGACAGAGGCGCCCCGGCGCGGACGGCCGGGGCGGGGAGGGACGGAAAGGCAGGTCGCGGAGGGGGGCCGGTGCCCGGTGGGCCCGAGGGCACCGGCCGGGACGGGCGGCGGGTCAGGCCGCCTGGTCCGAGTCCGGAGCGGCCATGGCCCACTCCAGGACGAGGCGCTGGTACTCCTCGCGCTGCTCGGTGGTCAGTGTCCCGCCCGACCGGCGCCACAGGGCACGGATCTCCTCGTTGACCTCCGCGGCCGATCGCTCGGAGGCGGCTTCAACAGTGGTGGACATGCTGTGAAGCATATGCCGCTGGACGTGAAGGCGTTGTGAGTAAGCGGGATCGATTCGGACATACCGGACCGTGTTGCTCATCACGTCGGCCGGAGCCGGCCCGCCCGTCCCGCACCGTTTCTCAGGTGCCGGGCTTGCGGCCGTAGACGAAGACGTCGTCGCCCTTCCGCAGCAGCGACCAGTACTTCTTGGCGTCCTTCGACGTCATGTTGACGCAGCCGTGCGAGCCCGGCGGGTTCCACATGCTCACGCCCACCGAGTGGAACGCCTGGCCGCCGTCGAAGAACTGGCTGTAGGGCATCTTCACGTGGTAGAGCGTCGAGACGTGGTCGATGTGCCGCCAGTAGATCTTCTTCAGGCCGGTGCGGGTCTCGTACTTGTCCCGTCCGGTGCGCACCGGCACGGGACCGTACACGAGCCGCTTGCCGTCCTGGATCCAGCTGAGCTGGAGCGTGAGGTTCACGCAGGCTATGCGGCCCTTGTCGGTCGGGCACCTGCCGTCCTTGTTCGGGTTCTTCCCGACGGCCTTCTGCTTGTTCATGAGATCCATCACGCCCCAGGTGACCGGGCCCGCGTACCCGATGGTGGGAGTGATGCCGTGCTTGCTCTGGAAGGCCTTGATCGCCTTGCAGTCGGCGGCCGACTGCCGGCCGTCGACGGGACGGCCGAGGAACTTCTCGACCTTCTTCTGGTACGGCCCGGTCGACGTCGTGCAGCTCGTCGCCGCCTGTGCCGGAGCCGTGCCGAGCGCGAGCGCGAGCGGCGCCACCAGTCCGGTGACGCCGAGCACGACGGCTCCTCGTCTGGCCATGTGCCTCATGGCGGGCTTCCCCCTCGGTTCTTGTGTGTCCGTGGTGTCGGACACCTAGACCGCCGGGCGGACGTTCCGGTTGTGAAGCGGCTCACTTCGAGACGAAACGGTGACACTCGACGGGGGATCAGCCGGTGCGGCGGGGTGCGCGCAGTGCCGTGTGGAAGCCGGTGTTGACCGCGGTGAGGCCGCCGTCGACGGTCAGGGTGGTGCCGGTGATCCAGGCCGCGTCGCGCGAGGCGAGGAAGGCGACGGCGGCGGCGATGTCCTCCGGTTCACCGACCCGGCCCAGCGGGTACAGGCCGCGGACCCGCTCCAGCTCGTCCTCCCGGCCCTCCCAGGCCGAGGTGCGGACGGTGCCGGGCACCACCAGGTTGACGCGGACCCCGCGCCCGGCGGCGTGCCCGGCGAGGGTGCGGGTGAGCGAGACCAGGCCCGCCTTGGCCGCGCTGTAGGCGTGATTGCCGAAGTCCTGGAGGCTGTTGACCGAGCCGATGCCCACGATCGCGCCCCGGCCGGAGGCGGCCAGGTGGGGCAGCGCGGCGCGCCAGCAGCGGTGGACGCCGCTCAGGGTGACGTCGAGGTCGCGCTCCCACGCCTCGTCCGTGCCGTCCTCGAAGAGCGGGGTGTCGGGCGTGCAGCGGGCCGCGCAGGTCACGAGGACGTCGAGCGCTCCGAAGGCGTCCACCGCGTGGGCCACGGCCGCCTCCACCGCGGCCCGGTCCGCCACGTCGCACGCCGACGCCCGGACGGTGAGCCCCTGTTCACCCAGGGCCGCCGCGGTCCTCTCCGCCCCGGCCCCGTCCGCGTCGGTGGCCAGGACCCGCGCCCCCTCCTGCGCCAGCCGCCGCGCGACGGCCGCGCCGATGCCGCGCGCCGCACCGGTGACGAGCACCCCGTGCCCCTCGAAACGCCTCGTGTCCGTCATGGGCCAGAACCTACTGCCCCCACGCCCGGCCCGGCAGATAGCGTGCACCGCATGTCCGCGTTCATGCAGCAACTCCCCGCACTCATAGGCGTCGTGATCGGCGCGCTCGGCTCGTACCTGGCGGTCGTGCGCAGCGACCGCGTCCGGTCCGAACGGGAGCGCGCGACGCGCTGGGAGGAGCGGCGCCTGGCGGTGTACTCGGACTACGCCCGGTCGCTGAAGACGTCGGTCACGCTGACCTACCGGGTGGCCTCCCACCTCGGCAACGACCCGCACCCGCATCCGCTGCCCCTCTCCGACGCCGAGCCGCTGCTGACGGAGGCCGTCCTCGCCCGCGATCCCGCCGGTGAGGCACTGATCATGCTGGGCAGCCCGCAGGTCGTGGAGAAGGCGCGGGGCTGGGTCCTGGTGGTCATGGAGATGGAACGGTTCCTGCGCGAGGAGCGGCGCGAACCCGAGGCGTGGCAGGAACTGCTGGAGCGCCAGCGCGCCGCGCGCCAGGAGTACTACGCGTCCGTACGGGCCGATCTCGCGCTGCCGCCGGGTCACTCGGCCCGCTGGCCGGTGACCGCGGCGCAGCCGCCGGCGACGGCCGGCGGCCGGTGACGGGGCGGCCCGCCGCAGGTCAGCGGTAGCCGGTCGGGTCCGCCGGTCTGCCCGCGTCCTGGACCTCCGCGAGGTAGCGCCAGGCGTCGGGGCGGCTGCCGTCCAGGTCGGTGAAGCCGTACTCCCGGGCGAGGGCCCCGCTGGACAGGGACCGTCCGTTCCAGCGGGCCACGCCGGGATCGGCGGCCAGGGCGGCGACGGCGCGGCCCACGTAACGCGGCGTCTCGGAGATGGCGAAGTGCGGCACGTGCTCCAGGGCGTCGCGCCAGTTCTCCTCGGACACCTTGAACTGGTCGAGCATCAGTTCCGAGCGCATCCAGCCGGGCGTCAGCGCGACCGCGGTGGCGCCGCGCGGCCCGAGTTCGTGACCGAGGGCGAAGGCCATCCGCAGGACGGACGCCTTGGCGAGGTCGTAGAAGAAGTTGACCCGGTAGGTGTCCCGGTTGTACTCGGCGGTGCCGTCGGTCATCTCGACGACGAGGCCGCCGGGCCGGCGCAGCAGCAGCGGCAGGGCGTGGTGGCTGGTGACGGCGTGCGTCTCCACGGCGAGCCGGAGCAGTCTGAGGCCGTTGTCCAGGTCGTGCTCCCACACGGGGGTGTCCCACTCGAAGAGTTTCTCGCCGCCCCAGATGTCGTTGACGAGGACGTCGAGGCGGCCCTGTTCGCGGGCGATGCGGTCGACGAGGGCGCGCACCCGGCCGTGGTCCAGGTGGTCGGTGGGGACGGCGATGCCGTGCCCGCCGGCCTCGGTGACCAGGTCGGCGGTGTCCTCGACGGTCTCGGGGCGGTCGTACTCCGAGCGGTGGGCGCGGGTGGTGCGCCCGCTGACGTAGACGGTGGCCCCGGCGGCGCCGAGTTCCACCGCGATGCCGCGGCCCGCTCCCCGGGTGGCGCCCGCGACGAGCGCGACCCTGCCCTCCAGTGGACGTGACATGTCCGGCCTCCTGTGTTTCTCGTGACTCTCGTGTGCGGTGTGCTCGTCGAGGGTCGCGTGGAAGCCGGACATCTCCTGTCGCCATTCGGCGCGGGTTCACCCGGGGCGGTGCCGGGCGTGTCAGTGCCCGCGGTCGATCCACTCCTGCAGGTGCGGGACCTCCGCGCCGATGGTGGTGCCCTCGCCGTGGCCGGTGAGGACCTTCGTCCCGGGCGGCAGCGTGAGGAGGCGGTCGCGGATGGAGTCGATGATCGTCGGGAAGTGGGAGTAGGACCGGCCGGTGGCGCCCGGGCCGCCCTGGAAGAGGGTGTCGCCGGTGAAGACGACGCCGAGACCCGGGTCGTGGAGGCAGACCGCGCCCGGCGCGTGGCCGGGCGTGTGCAGGACCTTCAGATCGGCTCCGGCCGTCTCGATGACCTGCCCGTCGAGCAGGTGCTCGTCGGGCTCCCGGCCGGGGTGGGTCATCCTCCACAGCGGCAGGTCGTCGCGGTGCAGCCAGATCATCGCGCCGGTGAGGTCCGCGAGGGCCGGGGCGGCGTTCACGTGGTCGTTGTGGGCGTGGGTGCAGACGATCGCGGTGAGCCGGCGCTCGCCGAGGGCGGCGGCGATGGCCTCGGCGTCGTGGGCTGCGTCGATGACGATCGCCTCGTGGTCGTCGCCGACGATCCACACGTTGTTCTCGACGTCCCAGGTGCCGCCGTCGAGGGTGAACTGCCCGCTGGTGACGAGGCGTTCGATACGGGCCGTCATCAGAACACCACCACCGAGCGCAGCACGTCGCCGCGGTGCATCCGCTCGAACGCCTGCTCCACCTCGTCGAGCCGGATGGTCTCGGAGACGAACTTGTCCAGCGGCAGGCGCCCTTGCAGGTGCAGGTCGATGAGCATCGGGAAGTCCCGGGAGGGCAGGCAGTCGCCGTACCAGCTCGACTTCAGCGCGCCGCCGCGCCCGAAGACGTCGAGCAGCGGCAGCTTCAGCTTCATCTCCGGGGTGGGCACGCCGACCAGGACGACGGTGCCGGCCAGGTCGCGGGCGTAGAACGCCTGCCGGTAGGTCTCCGGGCGGCCGACCGCCTCGATGACGACGTCGGCGCCGAAACCGCCGGTGAGGTCGCGGATCGCGGCGACCGGGTCGTGGTCCTCGGAGTTGACGGTGTGCGTGGCGCCCATGGTGCGGGCGGTCTCCAGCTTGCGGTCGTCGATGTCGACGGCGATCACCTTCGCGGCCCCCGCCAGGCGGGCCCCGGCGACGGCCGCGTCCCCGACGCCGCCGCAGCCGATCACGGCCACCGAGTCGCCGCGGCCGACGTTGCCGGTGTTGATGGCGGCGCCGATGCCGGCCATCACCCCGCAGCCGAGCAGTCCGGCCACCGCCGGGGAGACGGCCGGGTCCACCTTGGTGCACTGTCCCGCCGCCACCAGGGTCTTCTCCGCGAAGGCGCCGATGCCGAGGGCCGGGGAGAGTTCGGTGCCGTCGGTGAGGGTCATCCGCTGGCGCGCGTTGTGGGTGTCGAAGCAGTACCAGGGCCGCCCGCGCAGACAGGCACGGCAGGCGCCGCACACGGCACGCCAGTTGAGGACGACGAAGTCGCCGGGTGCGACATCGGTGACGCCCTCGCCCACCGACTCCACGATGCCCGCGGCCTCGTGGCCGAGCAGGAAGGGGAACTCGTCGTTGATGCCGCCCTGTTTGTAGTGCAGGTCGGTGTGGCACACGCCGCAGGCCTGGACCCGTACGACGGCCTCCTGGGGCCCGGGGTCCGGCACGACGATCGTCTCGACCCGTACGGGTTCGTTCTTCCCGGGTGCGATCACGCCGCGCACTTCCTGCGCCATGGTGGTGGTCCCTTCCGTCGGCCGTCGTCCGTCCCTGCGACCCTACGCCGTGCGCGGTCGGCGGCGGCACACGGTCCGGTGCCGCCGCCACCCGGTCGCCGCACACCGGGCGCGTGGCCCAGTGCCGTGGCTCAGTACTGGACCGCGGGGACCAGTCCGAACAGCGGGGAGACGAGACCGGTGACCGCGTTCAGCCGGCTGAGCTGGTTGAGGTCCTTGACGTGGTGGAGCGAGGAGAGCTGCTCGGAGACCGGGGGCACCTCGTCCTGCCGGCCGGCGGGGATGCCGGTACGGCCGAGGGAGTCGAGCAGACCGGTGGGGACCGCCCGGCCGACCACCGGTACGGCCGAGTCGGCGGCGCTCGCGGGCAGGGCGGCGAGTCCCGCGACCGAGACGGCGAGAGAGGCGACGGCGACGATACGTCGAGTGGAGATCATGCCCTCAGCAACGCCGCCGGGCCCCGGCCGGACACGGGCCCCGGCCACCGCTCACCCGTCAGGGCGAGCGGCCGTCCGCGCGCGGTGATGCCGGGGCGGGCAAAGTGACCGGCCTCGCGTGGGCGGCCGCGCTTGCCGGGGGCGGCGGGCCGGAGGACGCTCGAAGGAGAGGCCCGTGAAGGGCCGCTGTTCCGGGGCCCCCGGAGCCCCGGGGCTCCTCCTAGGAGGCCACCATGGCGACCACGGCAGGTCCCGTCTTCGACACCGGTGCGCTGCGCCGGGGCATCGAAGGGCACACGGCGTCCACTCTGCTGTCGCTCTACGCGGACGACGCCGAGATCCGCATCGTGGACCGCGACTCCCAGCCGAGCCACCCCAAGGTCCTCAGAGGGCGTGCGGAGATCGGCTCGATGCTGGAGGACGTCTACGGCCGCGACATGACGCACCGGCTGGAGCAGTGCGTCGTCCAGGGCGACCGCGCGGCGTACGCCGAGTCCTGCGCGTATCCGGACGGCGTCCGGGTGCTCGCCGAGTCCATGGTCTCGCTGCGCGACGGCAAGATCACCGACCAGATCATGATCCAGGCATGGGACGAGTGACGAGGAGGACCGCGAGGTTCCAGGTCAGCTCCCGGCTGACCTGGTCCTTTTCGGCCCGGGGCGGACTGGGGCAGGCGCGTTCCCCGCTGCTTCGCCGGGCGGGCCCGGCCGGCACGGCCGGCACGGCGGCCAGGTCCGTGCCGGCGGTCCTGCTGCGGTCGCTGCTGCGCGCGGCCCGGCACCGTACCCGTACGCCGGTGGCGCGCGCTCCGCGTCGTACCCCGCGTACCCCGCGCGCTCGCCACGGCCGCCGCCGGTGAGGGTCCGCGCCCCCGGTGCGGTCGGCGGCGCCGCCCGGCCTCCCCCGCCGTCTCCCGGTCCCTCCTGGCATAGGGTGGGGCCGGGCCGTGACTGGCGCTGAGGTGGAGCACCACCGGGGAGCGGCCCCAGCCGAAGTCACAGCCGCGCGCCTGGGCGATCCGTCGCACGCTCAGGAGTGGACATGTCCCAGGCCCGCCTCATGGACGGCACCGCGCTCGCCCGGCGCATCGTCGGCGAGAGCGCGCGGAAGGCCGCCGAGATCACCTCCCGCACGGGCACCCCGCCGTGTCTGGCGACGGTGCTGGTGGGCGAGGACCCCGCCTCCGTCACCTACGTCCGGATGAAGCAGAACCGGTGCCGCACGGCGGGCATCGCCTCCCGGCACGTGGAGCTGCCCGCGACGACCGGCACCGACGAGCTGGTCGGCACGCTGAGGTCGCTGTCGGCGGACCCGTCGGTGCACGGCATCCTGCTGCAGCACCCCGTCGGCGACCACATCGACGAGCGGGCCGCGTTCGAGGCCGTCGCGCCCGAGAAGGACGTCGACGGCGTCACCTTCGCCTCGTTCGCCACGATGAGCTTCGGGCTGCCCGGGTTCGTCTCCTGCACTCCCGGCGGGATCCTGCGGCTGCTGGACGCCTACGAGGTGGATCCGGCCGGGAAGCGGGCGGTGGTGGTCGGGCGCAGCGCGATCCTCGGCAAGCCGGTGGGCATGCTGCTGCTGGCCCGGGACGCGACGGTGACGTACTGCCACTCGCGGACCCGGGAACTGTCGTCGGTGGTGCGGGAGGCGGACATCGTCGTGGCGGCGGTGGGCAGGCCGCGGCTGGTGCGCGGCGAGGACGTCAAGCCGGGCGCGGTGGTCATCGACGCGGGCTACAACGCGGGCAACGTCGGGGACGTGGACTTCGACTCCGCGGCGGAGCGCGCCTCGCTGATCACGCCGGTGCCGGGCGGGGTCGGCCCGATGACCATCGCGACGCTCCTGGAGCAGACCGTGGACGCCGCCGCCCGGCAGCTCGGGGTCTGAGCCCGGCAGCTCGGGGTCTGAGCGGTCGTCCGGGCGTCCCGAGACGCCGGGCCGCCGCCCGACGGCTCGGGGGGCTCACGGGGGACGGCCGGGCGCCCGAGCGCGCCGGTGGTGCCCCTGCGGCTGCGCGGGTGGGCGCGCCGACATGGACGGGTCGTTCGCCGGTGGCGGGCGGCCGCGCGGCCATACTGGCCGACGTGCGCGTAACGATCATGACGGCGGGTTCCCGGGGAGACGTGGCCCCCTTCACCGGACTGGGGCACGGCCTGGCCCGCGCGGGCCATGCGGTCACGGTGGTCACCCACGCGTGCTTCGAGCCGCTGGTCGCGGGCTCGGGCCTCGGTTTCCACCCGCTTCCGGTGGACCCGCGGGCCGAACTGGAGTCCACGCGCGGGCGGGGGCTGCACCGCAGCGCGACGGACGCGGGCAAGATGCTGCGGGCCGTGGGTCTGGTCCGGGCGGCGCTCGCCCGGATGACGGACGACCTGGTCGCCGCCGCGGAGAAGAGCGACGTCCTGCTGCTGTCGGGGTCGCTGGGGCCGGTCGGGCACGCCATCGCCGAGGCGCTGGGCCTGCCCAGCATGGGCACGCACCTGCAACCGCTCTCCCCGACCCGCGAGTTCGCGCCGCCGCTGCTCGGCGGCGGCCAGTGGGGGGCGGCGGTGAACCGCCTCGCGGGCCACGGGGTGAACCTCGCGATGGAACGGGTCTTCTCGGCGGCCGTGCCGACCGTCCGGGCCCGGCTGGGGCTGCCGCCCGCCCGTCTGGGCACCACCCGCCGGATCCGGGCGGGGCTGCGGCTGCCGGTGTTCCACGGTTTCAGCCCGCTGGTGGTGCCCCGGCCGCGTGACTGGCGGCCCGGGCTGCGGGTGTGCGGCTACTGGTGGCCGTACGACCGCGACGACCGGCTTCCGGCGCGGGTGCGGGAGTTCCTGGACGCGGGGCCGCCGCCGGTCTTCGTCGGGCTGGGCAGCGCCACCGTGCCCGACCCCGCCCGGCTGAGCGCGACCATCGTGCGGGCGCTGCGCCTGGCCGGGCTGCGCGGGGTGGTGCAGCGGGGCTGGGGCGGGCTCGCGGCGGCGGGCGAGGACATGCTGACGATCGGTGAGGTGCCGCACGCGGCGCTGTTCCCGCGGACGGCCGCCGTGGTGCACCACGCGGGAGCGGGCACGACCGCGGCCGGGCTGCGCGCCGGGGTTCCGGCGGTGCCGCTGCCGGTCCAGTTCGACGAGGGCTTCTGGGCCGAGCGCCTCGTCTCCCTCGGGGTGGCCCCGTGCGCGGTCCCGCTGCGCGCCGTCACCGCGGACGGCCTGGCCGCGGCCCTCACCCGGGCCACCCGGGAGACCGCGCACCGGCGGCGCGCGGAGCGCCTGGGCGCCCGCATCCGCGCGGAGGACGGCGTCGGCCCGGTCCTGGAGGCGGTCGACCGGCTGGCACGCTGACGGGCCCGCCCCCTGACGACCGGCCGGCACACCCGACGATCGGAGGGATCACCGGGACCGCCGGGACGCCGGCGGCACAGACGTCGCAGGTCCGCCCACCGGCCCCCACAGACGGCAGCCCAAGCGCCGCGGCACCGCAACCGCCAGGACGCCGACGGCCACCGACGGCACAGGTGCGAAGCGTCCGCCCAGCGACCCGCGCAGACGGCAGCCCGGACGTGGCGCCGGGCCCGCCTGGTCACCGGCCCGCGTGGGCGGCCAGGTGTTCGATCGTCCGGACGGTGCGGGGCACCGCGTCCTCGGCCGCGAGGTGGCGGGCGACGGTGGCCGCGGCGCGTGCGTGCCCCGGGTCACCCACGGCGCGGCCGAGGGCGTCGGCCAGTCGTTCGGCGGTCAGCGCCGCGTACGGCACGGGCCGGGGGGCGGCGCCGAGCGCGGCCAGCCGGGCGGCCCAGAAGGGCTGGTCGGCGGCCACCGGCACCGGAACGGAGGGCACCCCGGCACGCAGTGCCGCCGCCGAGGTGCCCGCGCCCGCGTGGTGCACCACGGCGGCGACGCGCGGGAAGAGCAGCGCGTGCGGCACCTCGCCGACGGTCAGGACGTCGTCCCCGGCGGCGTCGAGCCCCGCGCTGCCGGCCTGGAGGACGCCGCGCAGCCCCGCTCGGCGCAGGGCGCGCAGGGTCAGCTCGGTCAGCCGCCGGCCGTCACCGCCCGCCATGGAGCCGAACCCGACGAACACCGGTCGCGGCCCGGCCGTGAGGAAGTCCTCCAGGTCCGCGGGCAGCCGCGCCTCCGGGTCGAGGTACGGCCACCAGTTGCCGACGACCTCCAGGCCCGCGCGCCAGTCGGCCGGGCGGGGGACGACGTGCTCGCTGAAGCCGTGCAGGACCTCCAGGCCCGCGGCCTCCCGGCGGCGGCGCGCGGCGGCGGGGCCGAGCGGGGGCAGGCCGAGGTCGCGCCGCAGCCCGGCGACCGCCTCGGTGTAGAGGCGGTCGGCCACCCGCAGCCCGACGCGTCCCGCGGCGCGGTTGCCGAGACGGCCCAGGGAGCGGGTGCCGCCGACAACGGGCGGGAAGTCGCCGGTCGGCGTGGTGGGCTGGAGGTGCGTGTCGAGGCTCGGGATGCCCGCGGCTTCCGCGAGGTGCCAGCCGAGCGGGGCGGTGGTGGTGGACAGCACGAGCAGGTCGGTGCCGTCGTCCACCACGTCGGCGAAGCCCCGCGCGAGCCCGGTGACGAACGCGGCGGCGCTGCGCATCAGCCCCCGCCGGCCCGCGACATCGCCCCGGGCCTCGGGGCGGGCGGGCAGAGCGCGGAACTCCAGGCCGGCGCGGCGGACCAGCGGCGCGAAGGGGTCCGGTGCGGCCAGGGCGACCTCGTGTCCGGCCCGGCGCAGCGCGGCGCCCAGGCCCGTGTAGGGGTCGACGTCGCCCCGCGACCCGGCCGCGGCGATCAGGATCCTCATCGGTTCTCCCCGGGTCCGGTGCGGCGGGCCGCGTTGGCGTGCACGGCCTTGCCCAGGTAGGCGGCGAGGCCGGGACGCTGCTGGGAGGGCGGGACGACGAGGGCGAAGGCGCGCGGGTCGGCGACGATGTCGTCCGCGATGCGCCGGTGCATGGCGGGCGGACACGAGGTGAACCAGCGGGAGATGTGCAGGCGGTGCTCCTCGGCGAGGTCCATGGCCCGTTCCCCGTCGGCCCTCTCGCCGTCGTCGAAGGCGGCGAGCAGTTCCGCGCGCCAGGCGGCGGCCTCGCGCATGAGCTGCCGCCAGTCCTCCTTGCTGTGCGCGGCGGCCCGGGCCATCGACTCCCGCTGTCCGTCCGAGTCGGCCCACTTCAGCTGGGCCTCGGTGGCGTAGCTGAGGTCGAAGGTGATCTCGCCGAAGACGTCGAAGCGTTCCTCGGGGGTGAGGGACACGCCGGTCTGCTGGACCTCGATGGCGCGCTCGGCCACCTCGGCCAGCCGCCGCAGCCGGGCGATCTCCTCACCCAGCGCGCGCTGCCGTGCGCGCAGGTGCTCCAGCGCGTTGGCCTGCGGGTCCTTGAGGATGTCGGCGATCTCGTCGAGGGAGAAGCCGAGTTCGCGGTAGAAGAGGATCTGCTGGAGTCGTGCCAGGTCGGCGTCGTCGTACAGCCGGTATCCGGCGTGGCTGCGGCCGCCCGGCGACAGCAGCCCCGCCCGGTCGTAGTGGTGCAGCGTGCGCACCGTCACCCCGGCGAACGCCGACACCTGGCCCACGGAGTAGCTCATTCACCTGCCCTTTCGTCGGCGTACAGACTGAAGCCTGACGTAGGGGCAGGGTCAACCGTCCCTCGCCCGGCGCGAGGGCGGGCCGCCGTCCCGTGTCCGCCGCACGGGCAGGGCCGCCACTCCGCGTCCCGCACACGGGCAGGCCTCCGTGTTGTCGCGCGAGGGCGGCCCCCTGTCTCTGCGCGAGGGCGGGCCGCCTCCCGGTGTCCGCCACGAGGGCGGCCCGCCGGCGCCGCGCCCGCCGGGAGGGTCAGCAACGGTCCCGGCCGCCGACGCGGCGGGTCAGGTTCAGCAGGTACTCCTTGCGGTCCAGCGGGTTGTGGTCGGTGCGCGGCCGCTCGGGAACGGCGTCCCCGCGCACCGGGGCGTAGTGGTCGAAGGCGCTCTCCAGTTCGCCCTCGCCCCGGGTCAGGCCGGGCAGCCGCTGCTCCAGCGTGTGCACCCGGGCGGCGGGCACCTCACCCTCCAGGACGCAGAGCGGACCGTGGGTGCGGGTGGTGCGGGGCACCGCGCGCAGTGCGGCCAGCGCCGGCAGGAGAGCGCCGAGGGTGTCCGCGGGTACCTCGGCACGGAAGCGGTGCATCGGTTCGTGGACGAGCGTGCGGGCGCGGCGCAGGGCCGCCATGAGCACCAGCGGGGTCAGGCCGCGGAAGTCGGCGCCGGTGCTCGACATGCTCTTGTCGAAGCCCTGGTGGGCGTGGCTCTGCCGGGGCGAGTAGCCGCAGTGGGTCATGGTCACCGTGCAGTCGGTGACCTGCCAGCCGTGCGGGCCCTGTCCGAGGCTCTCGCGCACGGTGTCCTCGACCGCCTTGAAGAAGGCGTACGGCATCGAGCCCAGCTCGACCTCGAGGCGGAAGTCCACACCGGAGCCGGCCGGCGCGGGGTCCACGCGCAGGCCGACCGTGGCGAGGAAGGGGTTGGCGTCCTTCTTGTTGTACTCCACCGCCGCTCCCGTCCCCACCGGACGTTCGACGCACAGCGGTGTGGTCTCCCGGAAAGTGACGTCCAGCCCGAAGTCGGCGGCCAGAGTGGCCTGCACGACCTCCTTCTGGACCTCTCCGTACAGCGACACGGAGATCTCCCGCCGCGCCTCGTCGTGGCGCAGCCCGATCAGCGGGTCCTGCTCGGCGAGCCGGGTGAGCGCGAGGTGCAGGGTGCCGCGGTCGGTTCCGGGGGCCGGCACGACGACGGTCTCCAGGGTCGGGGGCGCGAAGAAGCGGCCGTGGGCCTCGCGGGGTTCGCCGACGGCGTCGCCGACGCGGATGCCGGTCAGCCCCCACAGCCGTGCGATGCGGCCGGCGGGCACGGCGTCGACGCGGACGTCGGTGCCGTGGTCGAAGACGGCGAGTGCGGTGATCCGGCCCTCGGTGCGGGCCTCGCCGTGGGGGACGCGGTCGCGGACGCGGAGCGTGCCGGAGAACACGCGCGCGTACGCCGTCTGCTCCCCCGCGGGTCCCCGCTCGACCTTGAACACGGTGGCTGACAGCGGCCCGTCGGGGTCACCGCCGGCGGCGGGCAGGAGTTCCCTGATGCCGCCGATGAGCGCGTCCACGCCGGCGCCGGTGATGGCGGAGCCGAAGTAGACGGGGTGCACGAGGGCCCGCCGGGTCTGGTCGGCGAGCGCCGCGCGCACCCGGCCGGGGCCGAGTCCGTCCGTGACGTAGGCGGCCAGCAGGTCGTCGTCGTGGTCGGCGAGGACGTCGGCGGCGGCCGGGCCGATGCCGGGGACGAAGCGGGCCTCGCGGGTGCCGGTCCGCCGGGTGCGGCCCATGGGCACGACGGCCGGGGTCAGGCGCCGCACGATCGCCCGCAGCACGTCGTCCTCGCGGGCGCCGCGGCGGTCGATCTTGTTGACGAAGAGCAGGGTCGGGATGCGCAGCCGCCGCAGGGTGCGCAGCAGTACGCGGGTCTGCGCCTGCACGCCTTCGACGGCGGAGACGACCAGGACCGCTCCGTCCAGCACGCCGAGCACCCGCTCGACCTCGGCGATGAAGTCGGGGTGGCCGGGGGTGTCGATGAGGTTGACGGTGACGTCGTCGAGCGGGAAGGAGACGACGGCGGATCTGATGGTGATGCCGCGCTGCCGCTCCAGCGCGAGGGTGTCGGTCCGGGTGCTGCCGGAGTCGACGCTGCCGATCTCGTCGATCACTCCGGCGGAGTGCAGCAGCCGCTCGGTGAGGCTGGTCTTACCCGCGTCGACGTGCGCGAGGATGCCGAGGTTGAGCAAGTGCACGGGGCGTCATGTCCTTGTGAGGGGGTCGGGCGGTTTCCGGGGTGGACATGGACGCAGCGCGCATCGGTGCTCCTCGCTGGTGACGGTTCGGTGGACCGGGTCGCAGGCAGTGCAGCAGAGACGGGCGCGTGGCGGCAACGGCTTTTGGGGCCGTGCGGAGGACCCGGGCGCCGTCGCGGCGTCCGGTGAAGCGCGTCGCAGCACTCGCCCTGTCCGCAGCCCGGCCATAGAGTGACGTACATCACGCTGGTCGCTGATTTCCCTCACGTACGCCCATTCGGTCTCTGGAGGGCCCATGACCCACATCTCGGTCACGGTGGACGGCACGACGTACGAGGACGAGGTCGAACCCCGTCTGCTTCTGGTGCACCACCTGCGTGACCGGCTCGGCCTGACCGGTACGCCGATCGGCTGCGACACCTCGAACTGCGGCGCCTGCACGGTCGAGCTGGACGGCATGAGCGTGAAGAGCTGCACGGTGCTGGCCGTCCAGGCGGACGGCGGCGAGGTCACCACCGTCCAGGGACTGGCGAAGGACGGCGAGTGGACGCCGTTGCAGCGCGCCTTCCACGAGCGGCACGCCCTCCAGTGCGGCTACTGCACCCCGGGAATGATCATGGCGGCGCGTGATCTGCTGCGTGAGAACCCGCACCCGACGGGCGAGCAGGTGCGCAAGGCGCTGGAGGGCAACCTGTGCCGGTGCACCGGCTACCAGAACATCGTCCGCGCGGTGCTCGCCGCCGCCGAGGCCGGGGACGCCGGCTCCGCGCGTGCGCGGGAGGTGACGGCATGACCGGCCAGGCCGTCGAGCGGGAGGTCGGCCGGGCCCGGCTGCGCAAGGAGGACGCGCGGCTGATCACGGGCCAGACCACCTGGACCGACAACATCTCCGTCACCGGGCTGCTGCACCTGGCGTTCCTGCGCAGCCCCATGGCCCACGCGCGCATCGCACGCGTCGACGTCTCGGCCGCCCTCGAACGCCCCGGCGTGGTGGCCGCGTTCACCGGCCGCGACCTCGCCGGCGGTCTGGGCTCGCTGCCCTGCGCCTGGCCGGTCACCGAGGACATGGTGCATCCCGACCACCCCCCGCTCGCCCTGGACGAGGTCCGGCACGCCGGTGACCCGGTGGCGGTCGTGGTGGCCCGCGACCGGTACGCGGCCGCCGACGCGCTGGAGGCCGTCGAGGTGGACTACGAGCCGCTGCCGCCCGTCCTGGACCTGGAGGCCGCGCTCGCCGAGGGCGCCCCGCTGGTCCACGCCGGCGAGGGCACCAACCGCGCCTACGACTGGACGCTGCGCGCGGGCGAGGACTTCGAGTCGGTCCGCGAGCGCGCGGACGTGGTCCTCGCGCGCCGCTACCGCCAGCAGCGGCTCATCCCCAATGCCATGGAGCCGCGCGCCGTCGTCGTCACCCCGCTCGCCGCCACCGGCGAGTACACGGTGTACTCCGCGACCCAGATCCCGCACATCCTGCGGATCATGCTCTCCGTGGTCACCGGCGTCCCCGAGCACAAGCTGCGCGTGGTCGCCCCGGACGTGGGCGGCGGCTTCGGCTCCAAACTCCAGGTGTACGGCGAGGAGGCCGTCGCGCTGGCCGTCGCGCGCGAGCTGGGCCGGCCGGTGAAGTGGACCGAGTCGCGTTCCGAGGGCTACCTGGCCACCCACCACGGCCGCGGCATGATCCAGGACATCGAGCTCGCCGCGACCCGCGAGGGCAGGCTGCTCGGCCTCAAGGTCCGCCTCCTCGCCGACATGGGCGCCTACCTGATGCTGGTCACCCCCGGCATCCCCATCCTGGGCGCGTTCATGTACCCGGCGATCTACAAGGTGGGCTCCTACGCGTTCGACTGCACCGGCGTGTTCACCACCCGCACCCCGACCGACGCGTACCGGGGCGCCGGACGCCCCGAGGCCACGTACGCCATCGAGCGGGCCATGGACGAACTCGCCGCGGAGGTCGGCCTGGACCCGATCGAGGTGCGCCGCCGCAACTGGATCCGGCACGAGGAGTTCCCGTACACCTCGATCGCGGGTCTGACCTACGACAGCGGCGACTACGAGGCGGCCACCGAGAAGGCGCTCGCCCTGTTCGGGTACGAGGAGCTGCGCGCGGAGCAGGCCGAGCGCCACGGGCGCGGCGACCCCGTGCGCCTGGGCATCGGCGTGTCCACGTACACCGAGATGTGCGGGCTGGCGCCGAGCCGGGTGCTGCGCGACCTGAACTATTCGGCGGGCGGCTGGGAGGCGGCGAGCATCCGCATGCTGCCCACCGGCAAGGTCGAGGTGGTCACCGGGACCAGCCCGCACGGGCAGGGGCACGTGACCTGCTGGAGCCAGATCGCCGCGGACGTGCTGGGCGTGCCCTTCGAGGACGTGGAGGTGGTGCACGGCGACACGCTGGTGGCCCCGCAGGGCATGGACACCTACGGCTCGCGGTCGCTGGTCGTGGGCGGGGCGGCCGTGCACCGGGCGGCCGAGAAGGTGGTGGACAAGGCGCGCAGGGTCGCCGCCCACCTGCTGGAGGCCGACGAGGGCGACCTGGAGTTCAGGGGCGGCGTGTTCTCGGTGAAGGGCTCACCGGACGCGCGCCGCACCATCCAGGAGGTCGCCTTCGCGACGTTCACCTCGCACGACGTGCCCGAAGGCATGGAACCCACCCTGAACGCCGAACACGTGCTCGATCCGGAGAACTTCTCCTACCCGCACGGCACCCACCTGTGCGCGGTCGAGGTCGACACCGAGACCGGGCGGACCCGCATCCGGTCCTACGTCTGCGTCGACGACGTCGGCCGGGTGATCAACCCGGTGATCGTCGAGGGCCAGGTGCACGGCGGCCTCGCCCAGGGCATCGCGCAGGCGCTGTACGAGGAGGCGGTGTACGACACCGAGGGCAACCTGGTCTCCGGCACCATGGCCGACTACCTGATCCCCTCGGCGGCGGACCTGCCCGACTTCGTGACCGACCGCACCGAGACGCCCGCGGCCTCCAACCCGCTGGGTGTCAAGGGCGTCGGCGAGGCCGGCACGATCGCGTCCACCCCGGCCGTCGTCAACGCGATCGTGGACGCGCTGCGCCCGCTGGGCGTGCACGACGTGCCGATGCCCTGCACACCGGAGAGGGTCTGGGAGGCGGTCCGGGGCGCGCGGCCGTCCGGGACGGCGCACGAGGAGGCCTCGGCATGATTCCCCCCGCGTTCGACTACGTCCGGCCCGCCACGCTCGACGAGGCCGTGCGCGTCCTCGCCGACGCGGGCGAGGACGCCAAGGTCCTGGCGGGCGGGCAGAGCCTGCTGCCGCTGCTCAGACTGCGCCTGGCCTTCCCCGAACTGGTCGTCGACGTCGGACGGATCCCGGGACTGCGCGGGGTCCGCGAGGAGGACGGCACGCTCGTCATCGGCGCGCTGACCACCCATCACGAGGTGGCCCACGACCCGCTGGTGCGCCGGTACGCCGGGCTGCTGGCCCAGGCCACCGAGACGGTCGCCGACCCCGCCGTACGCCACCGGGGCACCCTCGGCGGCTCCCTCGCCCACGCCGACCCGGCCGGCGACCTGCCCGCGGTGGCCCTGGCGCTGGACGCCGAACTCGTCGCCGTGGGGCCGGGCGGCCGGCGCACGATCCCGGCGCGCGACTTCTTCGCCGACTACCTGCAGACCGCCCTCGCGCCCGACGAGGTGCTGGCCGAGGTGCGGGTGCCCGGGCGCGAGGGCTGGGGCTTCCGGTACGAGAAGTTCCACCGGGTCGCCCAGTCCTGGGCGATGGTCGGCGTGGCCGCGCTCGTCCGCAGCGACGGCGGGCACATCGCCGAGGCACGGATCGCTCTGACCAACATGGGCGCGACCCCGCTGCGGGCCGCGGCCACCGAGGAGGCGCTGAGGGGCGCCGGGGACGCCGGCGCGGTGGCGCGGGCGGCCCGGTCGGCGGCCGACGGCACCCGGCCCTCCCGGGACGCCTCCGCCTCACCCGAGTACCGGGCGCACCTGGCCCGGGTCCTCACCGAGCGGGCGGTCCTGGCCGCCACCGGGACGAGGTGAGCGCCGATCACCCCCATCGACAGCCCCGAGCAGGCGCGCGCCCGCCTGGAGCAGACCGGCTACCTCGTCGACGACGGGCTCGCCGTCGCCTGCTTCCTGGCGCTGCGCCTGCACCGGCCGGTCTTCTGCGAGGGGGACGCGGGCGTCGGCAAGACCGCGCTCGCCACCGCCCTCGCCCAAGCGCTCCACGCGCCGCTGATCCGGTTGCAGTGCCACGAGGGCATCGACGCCTCACAGGCCCTGTACGACTGGGACTTCCCCCGGCAGCTGCTGCACCTGCGGGCGGCCGAGGCCGCCGGTGTCAGGGACGCCGACCGGCTGGAGCGCGAGCTGTACGACCGGCGGTTCCTGGTCGCCCGGCCGCTGCTGCGGGCGCTGCAGACCCAGCCGTCGGTGCTGCTGGTCGACGAGATCGACCGGGCCGACGACGAGTTCGAGGCGTTCCTGCTGGAGGTGCTGTCGGAGTACCAGGTGACGATCCCCGAGCTGGGCACGCTGCGGGCGGAGGTGCCGCCGGTGGTGGTCCTGACGTCCAACCGCACCCGTGAGGTGCACGACGCGCTCAAGCGGCGCTGCCTGTACCACTGGTTCGACCATCCCGGCTTCGCCCGTGAACTGGCCATCGTGCGCCGCCGGCTGCCGGGGGTGTCGGCACGCCTCGCGGAGCAGGTGACCGCCCTGGTGCAGGCGCTGCGCGCCGAGGACCTCCTCAAACCCCCGGGCGTCGCGGAGACCCTGGACTGGGCGCGTGCCCTGGACGCGCTGGGCGCGGACGAGGTCGACGCCGAACTGGCGGTGGCCACCTTGGGCTCGGTCCTGAAGTACCGCGAGGACACGCACCGCGCGCGCGGCCTGGACTTCGCGGCGATCCTGGGACCCCGGGGAGCGGGGCCGGCGTGACGGGGAACGCAAGGGGCGCGGGGGCGGGCGGAGCCGGCCCGGGCGGCGGGAGCCGGCCCGGCGGTGACGGCCGTCCCGGTGGCGGCGACCGCGCCGGCGAGGTGACCGGGGCGCCGGGCGCGGACGCGGTGCTGCTCGGCTTCGCGCGGGCACTGCGCGCGGCCGGGGTGGCGGTGAGCAGCGAACGGGTCCACGCCTTCCTGCGGGCGGTGGACGCGCTGCGCCCGGGGATGCGGGCGGACGTCTACTGGGCGGGCCGGCTGACGCTGTGCGGGGACCTGGACGACCTGGAGCGGTACGAGCGGGTGTTCGGCGCGTACTTCGGCGCCGCCGACGGGCAGCCGCCGCGCGGGTCCGTGCGGACCGCTGCGCCGCCCCGGCTGCGCCCCCTGGTGCGGCAGGCGTCCGCCGGGCGGCGCGAGGACGACACGGACGAGCGGCGGCACGGCCCGCCCGTCGCCTCGCTCGCCAGTTCCGCGGAGGTGCTGCGCCACCGTGACTTCGCCGGGCTCGACGCCGCCGAACGCGCGCAGGTGCGCCGGCTGCTGGCGGCGTTCGCGCTGCGCGGCCGGTCACGGCGCACCGCCCGGCGGCGGCCGGCCCGCCACGGGGCGGTCGATCCGCACCGCACCGTGCGGGAGATGCTGCGGCGCGGCGGCGAGCCCGCTCTGCTGCGCCGGTACGCACGGGTGGAGCGGCCCCGGCGGGTGGTGCTGCTCGTCGACGTCAGCGGCTCCATGGCGCCGTACGCGGACGCTCTGCTGCGGTTCGCGCACGCGGCGGCCCGGGGCCGGCGCACGGAGGTGTTCACCGTCGGCACCCGGCTGACCCGGGTGACCCGGGAGCTGTCGCACCGCGACCCGGACCTGGCGATGGCGGCGGTCGCCGAGGCGGTGCCCGACTGGCGCGGGGGCACGCGGCTGGGCGAGCTGCTGCGGGAGTTCCTGGACCGCTTCGGCCGGCGCGGCATGGCCCGCGGGGCCGTCGTGGTGCTCCTGTCCGACGGCTGGGAGCGGGGTGATCCGCACCTGCTCGCCGAGCAGATGTGCCGCCTGCACCGGCTGGCCCACCGGGTGGTGTGGGCCAACCCGCGCAAGGGCCGCCCCGGTTACGCACCCCTCGCCGCCGGCATGGCGGCGGCGCTGCCGAGCGTGGACGCCTTCGTCGAGGGCCACAGCCTGGCCGCCCTGGAACGGCTGGCCGCGGTGGTGCGCGGCGCGGATCCGGGCGGCCCGGAACCAGGCGGCGCGGACGCTTCGGGGGGCGGCCCGGAGGACGGCGCGGACGGTGCCCGCGGGCCGGCGGGCCATCAGGCGACGGCCGACGGCCCGCGGTCCTGCGGGGCGCTGACCGCCGCGGACGCCGTGGGCCGTGCGGCACGTCCCGCGCCGGGCCGCGCGCCGGACAGCCCCGCGCGAGGGCCGGGGGGCGGCGGGCAACACCGGTACAGGGAGGAACGGAAGCGTGCGTGACATCTTTCCGGTGCTCGAACGGTGGTACGCGGCGCGCGTGCCGTTCGGACTCGCCACCGTGGTGACGGTGAGCCGCAGCGCTCCGCGCGATCCGGGTGCGGCGATGGCCGTGGGACCGGACGACGAGGTGGTGGGAAGCGTGTCCGGCGGCTGTGTGGAGGGCGCGGTCTTCGACCTGGCGCAGGAGGTCGTCGCGAGCGGCGAGGCACGCCTGGCGGCGTTCGGTTACAGCGACGAGGACGCGTTCGCGGTCGGCCTCACCTGCGGGGGTGAGATCGGTGTGCTGGTCAGGCCCGTGACGGTCGAGTCGGACCCCGCCTTCGGTGCCGTCGCGGCGTCGGTCGCCGCGGGCGAGCCGGTGACCATGGCGACCGTGACCGACGGGCCAGCGCCGCGCGGGGCGACCCTCGCCGTGTGGCCGGACACGGTGGCGGGGACGCTGGGCGAGCCCGGCCTGGACGTGGCGGTCACCGCCGACGCCCGCGGCGAACTCGCCCTCGGTGCCACGGGGACGCGCCACTACGGGCCGCGCGGCGAGCGCCGCGAGGACGCGGTCTCGGTGTTCCTGCACTCCTTCGCGCCGCCCCCGCGGATGCTGGTCTTCGGCGCGATCGACTACGCGGCCGCGGTCGCCCGGATCGGTGCCTTCCTCGGCTACCGGGTCACGGTGTGCGACGCCCGCCCGGTCTTCGCCACGCCGAAGCGGTTCCCCGACGCCGTCGAGGTGGTCGCGGACTGGCCGCACCGCTACCTGCACGCGACCGGCACCGACGAGCGCACGGTGATCTGCGTCCTGACGCACGACCCGAAGTTCGACGTGCCCCTGCTGGAGGAGGCACTGCGCCGGCCCGCCGCCTACATCGGTGCCATGGGCAGCCGCCGCACCCACCACGACCGGGTGCAGCGTCTGCTGGAGGCCGGTGTGACCGAGGCCGAGCTGGCCCGGTTGCGTTCCCCGGTCGGCCTCGACCTCGGGGCCCGTACACCCGAGGAGGTGGCGGTGTCCGTCGCGGCCGAGATCATCTCGCTGCGCTGGGGCGGCACCGGGACCCCGCTGACCGCGACGGCGGGAGCCATCCACACGAACGGTTCCGCCTGAGAGCCGCGAACAGAAGGGGAGTCCGATCGGCTCGCGGCGTCCGGCGCGAGCGAGCGCAAGGCGCCGGACGGTCCTTGCGGCGGAGCTGTCGGGGCCTTCCGGCAACGCCGCGGGCGGGCGTGCCGGGCGTCGCGAGCCGGGGCGCCCGTTCTGTTCGCGGCTCTGAGCCCGGACGCGCCCCGCAGGACCCGCACACGAGGAGGAAGACATGGAACTGCACCACGGGTTCACCGTGCCCGTCCCCGTCGACGACGCCTGGCGGGCGCTCCTCGACATCGAGCGCGTCGCGCCGTGCCTGCCGGGGGCGGTGGTGGAGGCGTACGACGGCAGGACCGTCACCGGCTCGGTCAAGGTGCGGCTGGGGCCGGTCACGGTGACGTACAAGGGGACGGCGGTCTTCGAGGAGCAGGACGAGACGGCCCACCGCCTGGTGCTGGTCGCCGGCGGCCGGGAGACCCGGGGGCAGGGCACGGCGCGGGCCACCGTCACGGGCACGCTGCGCGAGCACGACGGTGTCACGGAGGTCTCCGTCCGGACGGAGCTGACCGTGACCGGGCGGCCCGCGCAGTTCGGGCGCGGGGTGCTGGCGGAGGTGGGTGACCGGCTCGTGGGCCGGTTCGCGGACTGCCTGGCGGGACGGCTGGCCGCGGCGCCGCCGGGGACGGCGGACGCCGGGCCCCTCCCCGCCACCGCTCCCAGCCCCGCTCCCCCCGGTCCCGGCCCCACTCCCAGCGGCCCGGGACCGGAGCCCGGCCACGCCGCAGCCGCGCCGGACAGCGGCGGCGGCACCGCCCCCGGCGACCGCGTCCCGCCGGCCACCCCCGCGCCGGCCGCGGCGGGCGACGAGCCGGTCGACCTGCTGCGCGCGGCGGCCCTGCCGGTCGCCAGGCGCGCCGCTCCGGTCGCCGCCGGGGCGGCCGTGGCCGTGGCGCTGCTCGTCCTGGGCGTACGGCGGCTGCGACGCGGGCGCGGCTGCTGACAGGACACACGCGCCACCCACAACCCATGCCTGGCCTCCCCTTTTCCGTCATTTCCGGGACAGCCGGAATTTTCTGGATTGCGGGGTTCATCCCTGCCGAACGGGGTAGGCGGCTCACAACGGATGAGGCGTGCACGCCTCTGTGGCACATGTGCTGCACACACCCCTCTGGAAGGAGGTCCGTGACAGCGCGTACTCGCAGCTGCCGGGCCGCTTTCGCGCACGGAGCGGCCCGGATCTCGCCGAGAATTCGGAAACGAGAAAGGGAAGTGTGACCTCGGGGCGGCCCCCCTCTCAGGGGGCCGCCCTCCCGTGTGCCACCCCGGGCAGCAGGGCCAGCACGAGGACGACGGACGCCGCGTACAGGCACGCCGAGCCGAGCGCCACCGCGTGGAGGCCGGACAGGAAACGGTCCGCGTCGTCGGGCTGCCCGGCGACCGCCCCGGCCACCGCGATACCGATCGCGCCCCCGGTCTGACGGGCGGTGTTGTTGACGGCCGAGGCGAGTCCGGAACGCTCCCCCGGCACGGAGGCGACGGCGGCCGCCACGACGGCCAGGGTCAGCACGCCCAGGCCCACGCCCCACAGCAGCAGCGCCGGCAGCAGCACCGGGAAGGACGAGTGCGGTGCGGCACGGGCCAGCAGCGCGAGCCCCACGGCGGCGCAGAGCAGACCGGCCGCCGCGGGCAGCCGCGCTCCGGTCCGGCTGGTGATCCGGCCGCCGAAGGGGGCGATCACCGCGAGCGGCGCGAACAGCGGGAGCAGGACCAGCCCGGCCTGGAGGGCGGAGCGGCCCTGGACGGTCTGGAGGAAGAGCGTCAGCACGAACAGGGTGCCGAGTGTGCCCAGGTTCATGATTCCGGCGGCGGTGTTGGCCGCGGCGAAGGCGGGCCGCCGCAGCAGGGCGGTCGGGAGCATGGCGCTCTCACCGCGCCGGGTCTCGGCGATGCCGAGGGCGGCCAGGGCGAACAGGGCGATCACCGCGGCCGCGGCCACCCGCGGCGCGCCGGGGCCGGAGCGGCCGCCCTGGATGAACGCGTACGTCGTCGCGCACAGCAGCAGAGCGCCGAGCAGCATGCCGGGCAGGTCGAGCGGCGGGGCCGCGCTCTCGCGGCTCTCGTCCAGGACCCGGGCGGACCGCACCAGGGCCACGAGCACGATCGGCACGTTGACCAGGAAGACGGCGCGCCAGCCGAGGCCGTCGACGAGCACGCCGCCGAGCAGCGGACCGGCGGGCAGGGCGAGACTGCCGACGCCCGCCCACAGTCCGATCGCCCGCGCGCGGGCGGCGTCCTCGGGAAAGGCACGGCCGACCACGGCCAGCGTGCCGGGCAGCAGCAGCGCGGCGCCCACGCCCTGGACGATCCGGGCCACGACGAGCACCGGCACGCCGGGGGCGAGGCCGCAGGCCAGGGAACCGGCCCCGAAGACGGCGAACCCGGCGAGGACGACCCGCCGGTGCCCGTAGCGGTCGCCCGCGGTGCCACTGGTGAGCATCAGGCAGGCGAGCGCGAGCGCGTACCCGTCCACCACCCACTGGAGCCCGGCGACGCCGGTGCCCAGGGCCGCGCCGATCCGGGGCAGCGCCACGTTGACCACGGTGACGTCGAGCAGCACCAGGAAGTAGCCGGTGCACATGACGAGGAGGACGGTGCGCGGTGAGCCCGTCCGGCGGGCGGGCCGCACGGCTCGGCGCACCGGTGCGGGCGGAAGGTCGGCCATGGGGCCACCAGTACCACCCGGAGCGGGCCGTTCCGCTCAGGCCGGGGCCCGGCACGGGCCGTTCGGGCGGCCCGCGTCACCCGGTCCGGCGGCCGCTGTCGGGCCCGGTGCCTTCGCCGTCCCGCGCCGCCGCCCCGCTCACCCGGTCCGGCGCGGCGGCAGGCGGTGCAGCTCGACCTCGGTGAGGCGGCCGTCGGCGACCGTGGCGGTCATGTAGGTGCAGTGGGGCTGGCGGCGCCGGTCGGTCGGGGACCCCGGGTTGAGCAGCCGCAGCCCGGAGGGCGCCGTGGTGTCCCAGGGGATGTGGCTGTGCCCGAAGACCAGCACGTCCAGGTCGGGGAAGCGGGCGGCGCAGCGGGCCTCGCGGCCCTGGGCGGGCCCGGTCTCGTGGACGGCGCCGAACCGCAGCCCGCCCAGCTCGGCGCGGGCCACCTCGGGAAGCCTCGCGCGCAGCTCGGGGCCGTCGTTGTTGCCGTACACACCGATCAGCCGGCGGCTGCGGCTCTCCAGCAGGTCGAGGGTGGCGGTGTCGACCCAGTCCCCGGCGTGCAGGACGGCGTCGGCGCGCGGGAGTTCGGCGAGCAGCTCGCCGGGCAGCTCCCGGGCGCGCTTGGGGAGGTGGGTGTCCGACATCAGGAGCAGACGCACCTCGTCAGCGTACTGCGCACGGCCCGGCCTCCCCCCTCCCCGGCCGCCCGCCCCGCCCCAGCCGGTCGACAGGTGGAACTGTTCAGTCCAGACTGGACAGTTCCACCTGCTGGATTCTACTGTGGCGGCATGGAGCAGCAGCGCAGCGAAGAAGTACCCGCGGGCGTCTCCGCCTCCGCCGCGCGGGCCGCACGCGACCTGCGGGTGGTGTTCAGCCGGCTGCGGCGGCGGATCCGCGAGGTCGCGCAGGACGAGGACCTGACGCCGTCCCAGGTGTCGGCGCTCACCCTGGTCGGCAAGCACGGCGCCGCCACGGCGAGCGCCCTCGCCTCCGCCGAGGGGGTCCGTCCGCAGTCGATGGCCACGACGCTCGCCGCCCTGGAGCAGCGCGGGCTCATCCGGCGCCGCCCCGACCCCGACGACGGCCGCCGCCAGCTCGTCACCCTGACGGAGGGCGGCCGCGAGCGCATCGAGGGCGACCGGCAGATCCGCGAGGAGTGGCTCACCCGCGCCATGGAGGACCGGTTCACCGAATCCGAGCGGCAGACCCTCCTCGAGGCGTTCACGCTGATGGAACGGCTGACGCGGTCGTGAGGTCCAGACTCGTCGGCCGGCCGGGCGGCGACCGCGCGACGGCGGGCCCGGCCCCCGACGCCTTCGACCGCCGGCTGATCGCCCCGATGATCCTCGGTTCGGTGCTGAACCCGGTCAACTCGTCGATGATCGCGGTGGCCCTGGTCCCGATCGGCGCCGCCTTCGGGGCGCCCCCGGCGCGGACCGTCTGGCTGGTCTCCGCGCTCTACCTGGCGACCGCCGTCGGATAGCCCGTCATCGGCCGGCTGGTGGACATGTACGGCCCCCGCCGCCTCTACCTCGCCGGTACGGCCCTGGTCGGGGTGGCGGGCCTGCTGGGAGCGCTCGCGCCGTCGCTCGGCGCGCTCGTCGGGGCGCGGGTGCTGCTCGGTCTGGGCACCTCCGCGGCGTATCCGGCGTCCATGCAGCTCACCCGGCGCGAGGCCGAGCGCACGGGGCGGGGCAGCCCGGCGGGCGTCCTGACCGCGCTCGCCGTCGCCAACCAGACGGTGGCCGTGATCGGCCCGGCCCTCGGCGGTCTGCTCATCGGCGCCGGCGGCTGGCGGACCGTATTCACCGTCAACGTGCCGCTGTCCGCGGCCTGCCTGGTCCTCGGTGCCCTGCGCCTGCCCCGCGAACCCGGGCCGGCCCGGGCGGAGAAGACCGGCGGGACGCGGGAGACGAGCGGGGCGCCGGGGATCAGCCGGACGCGGGAGACCAGCGCCGTGCGGACCACGCACGGCGGGCGGAGGCGGCGGGACGTCGACCTGCCCGGCATGGTCCTGTTCGCCGGCACGCTCGTGTCGCTGATGCTGTTCCTGATGCAGCCGCGGGCGGACCACTGGTACCTGCCGGTGCTCGCCGTCGCGGCCGGTGCCGCCTTCGCGGTGCGGGAGCTGCGGGCCGCCGAGCCCTTCGTCGACCTGCGGGTGCTGGGCGGCAACGTGCCGCTGCTGACCACGTACGTCCGCCAGTTGCTGGGCTACACCACCACGTACGCCTTCATGTACGGCTACACGCAGTGGCTGGAGGAGGGGCGCGGGCTCAGCGCCTCCACGGCGGGGCTGGTGCTGCTGCCGCTGTCCGGTACCGCGCTCGTCGTCTCCACCCTGACCGGCCGCCGCGAGGCCGTCCGCGCCAAGCTCGTCGCCGGCGCGGCCGTACAGGTCGCCGCCTGTGCCGTCCTGCTGCTCGTCGGCGCCCGCAGCCCGCTGTGGCTGCTGCTGCTCGCCGGGGTCGTGATGGGCATACCCCAGGGCCTGATCGGGCTCGCCAACCAGAACGCGCTGTACCGGCAGGCCGATCCCGCCCGGATCGCCTCCGCCGCCGGGCTGCTGCGCACCTTCATGTACCTCGGCGCGCTGGGGGCCTCCGCGGCCACCGCGGGGTACTTCCCGCACCGCGCCGACACGGGCGGGCTGCACGGCCTGGCCCTCTTCATGGTCGCCGGATCGGTGCTGCTCCTGGTGAGCAGCGTGCCGGACCGGTCGCTGTCCCGCCTGACCTCCCGAAAGCCCTGACAGTTCCGCAAGCCCTGAAAGGCCCGCACCCCATGGCACTCACCGCCCTCGACCCCCGTACCGCCCTCGTGGTGATCGACCTCCAGGCGGGCATCGCCGCCGCGCCGACCGCGCCCCACACCGGACCCGAAGTGGTCGCCCGCAGCGTCGAGCTGGCCGAGGCGTTCCGCGCCCGTGACCTGCCCGTCGTCCTCGTCCGGGTCTCCTTCGCCGCCGACTTCGCGGACGCCGTGCCCGGCCGTACGGAGGCCGCCGCGGGCGGCGGCAGCCGTCCCGAGGGCTGGGACGTGATCGTGCCCGAACTGGCCGGCCACCCCGGTGACATCACCGTCACCAAGCACAACTGGGGCGCCTTCCACGGCACGGACCTCGATGTGCAGCTGCGCCGCCGCGGGGTGACGCAGATCGTGCTGACCGGGATCGCCACCAGCATCGGGGTGGAGTCCACCGCGCGCGCCGCCCACGAGCACGGCTACCATGTCACCCTGGCGACGGACGCCATGGCGGACCTGGACGCGGAGGCGCACCGCTCCAGCGTGCAGCGGATCTTCCCGCGGCTGGGCGAGACGGGCACCACGGCCGAGGTCCTCGAACTCCTGGCCAAGACGCACGGCTGAGCCCGCACACCTGGTGTGCGTGGTGCCCGTCCTGCTGCTCCAGCCCCGGCACACCGCGCCGGGACTGCTCGTGGCCCTGTGGGGGCTGTCGGC